>JAQUHK010000106.1 GCA_028683655.1 Alphaproteobacteria bacterium | reverse complement strand
CGCCGCTGAGGCTGAGCAAAGCGAAGGCGCGATGATCGACGAGGTCGTGAAAGACAGCGACATTGCCGCGATTGTCAGCCGCTGGACTGGCGTGCCCGTGGACAAGATGATGGAAGGCGAACGCGATAAGCTTTTGAAGATGGAAGAACTGCTCCGCCGACGCGTGATCGGTCAGGATGAAGCCATCACCGCCGTCGCCAACGCCGTGCGCCGCGCTCGCGCTGGATTACAAGACCCGAACCGTCCGATTGGCTCGTTTTTGTTCCTTGGCCCCACGGGCGTGGGCAAGACGGAACTGACCAAGGCTCTGGCCGAGTTTCTGTTCGATGACGAGCAAGCCATGGTACGCCTCGATATGTCGGAATATATGGAAAAGCACGCGGTGTCGCGGCTGATCGGCGCGCCTCCGGGTTACGTCGGCTATGAGGAAGGTGGCGCGCTGACCGAGGCCGTGAGGCGGCGACCCTATCAAGTCATTTTGTTCGACGAGGTTGAAAAGGCGCATGTCGATATCTTCAACGTGCTGCTTCAGGTTCTGGACGATGGCCGCCTGACGGACGGACAGGGGCGGGTTGTGGATTTCCGCAACACGCTGATTATCCTGACCTCCAACCTCGGGGCCGATGCCATCGCCGCCGATGAAGGCGAAGAACTGTCGGACACCACGCGCCAGATCGTCGCGGACGTCGTCAAACATCATTTCAGGCCCGAGTTTCTGAACCGCCTCGATGAAATGCTGATCTTCCGCCGCTTGTCGCGCAGGAATATGGCGGCCATCGTCAAGGTCCAGATCGAGCGACTACAAAAGCTCCTTGCGCCGCGCCAGATGACACTTGCCCTAAGTGAGGAGGCCATGGCATGGCTGGCGGACAAGGGCTATGACCCCATATACGGTGCGCGCCCGCTCAAACGGGTGATCCAGCGCTCCCTGCAAAACAAAATGGCCGAAGCCTTTCTGGCAGGCCGGATCAAGGACGGCGATGGGGTCAAGGTTACCCTCGCAGGCGACGATCTGGCAATTCAAGGAGAGGCTTCGCCAGAGGCGTAAAGGGTAACAGCATCTCCCCATGAATATACGGTCCCATGCCGTCATTGCGAGGAGGCCTTGGCCGACGAAGCAATCCAGTCCTCCTGCTTGAAACTTGAGGACTAGATTGCCGCGTCGCTGCGCTCCTCGCAATGACGGCATGGGGCGCATGAGCCCCTTCAGCCATGGCTTAACACAAGAGGCTTTACCTTGCATAAAGGGAAATGCTCTACTCTTGCGCGAATCTGTATAGACTCGGCTTTCTTAGAAGCTGGCATAAGTAGAGGACACGACTCCCTTGATGACGATTGATGATGTTTTGGTAATCGGCGGCGGGCCTGCGGGGCTTATGGCGGCGCATGAGCTTGTCCATACGTCGGACAAGAAGGTCCGGCTTTTGGAGGCCGATCCGGTCTATTTCGGAGGGATCAGCCGGACACAGAATTACAAAGGGTTTCACTTTGATATCGGCGGGCATCGCTTCTTTTCGAAATCAAAAGAAATAGAGGCAATCTGGAAGAAAATCCTGCCCAATGATTTGATGACGCGGCCCCGCCTGTCGCGCATTTATTACAACCGCAAGTTCTTCAGCTATCCGCTCCGCGCGTTTGAGGCTTTGTTCAATCTGGGCATTTGGGAAAGTACGCTTTGCATGATCTCTCATGTAAAATGGCGGCTTTTTCCGGTGCGCCAGCCCAAAAGCTTCGCCGATTGGGTCAGCAACGCGTTCGGCTATCGCCTTTTCTCAATCTTCTTCAAAACCTATACGGAAAAGGTCTGGGGCATGTCCACGGACGAGCTCTCCGCCGACTGGGCCGCACAGCGTATCAAGGGCCTGAGCCTCACCCGCGCGATTATGGCCAGCGTGATGAAAAGCCTTGGCCAGAAATCCTCCATCAAGACGCTGACGGAAACCTTTACCTATCCGCGTCTGGGGCCCGGCATGATGTGGCACGCGGCGGCGGATCAAATCCGCGCCAAGGGCGGCGTGATCGAGACGGACCGCCGCGCAATCCGCTTTGTCCGCGACGACAAGCAAGGTGTCTGGGCCGTCACCGCCCGCGATGGACAAGGGCAAGAGCATGTTTATTATGCGCGCGAGGTCATCAGCACAGCGCCCATGCGCGATGTGATCCAAGCCATCCAGCCCGCGATGGAAACAGCCAAGGCCGCGTCCAAACTACGCTATCGCGACTTTGTGACCGTGGCCCTCTTGATGAACAAGCCAGCACCTTTCAAAGATAACTGGATTTACATCCACGATCCGTCGGTTCTGGTTGGCCGCATCCAGAACTTCGCCGCATGGTCGCCAGATATGGTCCCATCAAAGCAAGAGGGCTGTCTTGGCCTTGAGTATTTCTGTTTTGAAGGCGATACCTTCTGGACAACAGAGGATAAAAAGCTGGTGGCACTCGCCAAGGAAGAGCTGGGCAAGCTGGGGCTTGTGGATGTCAGCAAGGTATTCGATGGTTGCGTCGTGCGTCAGCCCAAGGCCTATCCTGTCTATGACGACGCCTACCACGACACCGTCGCCGCGATTAAAAAGGAACTGGGCGAACGCTACCCCTCCTTCCAGCTGGCGGGACGCAACGGTCTGCATAAATATGACAATCAGGATCACGCGATGATGACCGCCCTGCTCGTCGCGCGGAATGTGATCGCGGGCAAGCACCTCTATGACCCATGGTCGGTCAACGAAGATGCCGAATATCACGAAGAATGCGCCGAAGCGAAAGCGCCGGAAGGAGCCCAGCCATGAACCCCGTTCTAATCACCGGCGGCGCAGGTTTCTTCGGTCATGTTCTGGCGCGTTATCTGCTTGATAAGGGACTTTCCGTCGTCAGCATCGACCGCATGCCCGACAATTTCACCCACGAAAACTACAAAAGCTATCTGGGCGACATTCGTGATGCGCCGCTGGTCAACCGCTTGTTCGACAAACACCGCTTCGAGGCCGTTTATCACTGTGCTGCCATTCTGGCTCATGTCAAAGATGACATGGACATTCTGTGGTCTAGCAACGTGGACGGAACCGCCATCGTGGCCGAAGCCGCGAAGAAGTTCGGCGTCAAGTCTTTCGTCTTTATCTCTAGCAACTGCCTGTGGGCCGAAAATCTGGGCCGTCCCGTGCGCGAGGACGACACACCCGCACCTATCGAGATTTATGGACGCTCCAAGTGGGAAGGCGAGAAAATCCTAGAACGCTATGGACAGGATTTCTCGGTCAGCATTCTGCGCACCCCCACCATCATGGATGAAGGCCGCCTTGGCCTGCTCACCCTTTTGTTCGACTTTATCCGCGAGGGCCGCAAGGTCTGGGTCGTCGGTGGCGGCGCGAATTGCTATCAATTCATCTATGCCAAGGATCTAGCCGATGCGTGTGAACGCTGCACAAAGCTGGAGAAAGGCACTCACCTTTTCAATATCGGATCGGATGATGTGAAGTCCTTCCGCGATGTTTATAGCACCGTCATCGAGAAAGCGGGAACCAAGGCGCGGGTTGCCTCTCTGCCGAAGGCTCCGACCATCTGGGCCATGAAGATCGCCTATGCGCTGGGCCTCTCACCGCTTGGCCCCTATCAATACAAGATGATCGCCGAGGATTTTGTTTTTGACACCAGCCGCATCAAAGAGGCCTTGAAATGGAAGCCCAGCCTGCGCAACGAAGATATGCTGTGGCTGGCGTATCAATTCTATGCGCGGCATTATGACGAAATTGTCAGCCGCAAGAATGTCTCGGCCCACAACCAGCCCGCCAAGATGGGCATCATCAAACTATTGAAATGGATCAGCTGAGTATGGCTTTCTTCGGCAAGAACAAGGAACAAACGACAAGCACAGAACGCTTTTGCGTACTTGCCTGTCTGTTCGTTTTTTGTGTGAGTGCCATTGTCGCCATCGGTTTTGTGCCGATGAATATGGACGAGGCAGGGATTTTCCATTCCCTTGCCTGTCTTGACCATCCCTTTGCCAAATACAACCTGTTTCGCGAGACATGTTATGTCAAAAACGACTTGACGCTGGCGGGCGGGTTCACGCTGTTCCGGCCTCAATTTTACACAGGCCTGTTCCACTCGGTTCTTTACGCGCCCTTCTTCAAACTGTTTCATGCGCAGGCGGGGCAGTATCTTTTCGGCCTTGTGTTTCTTGTCGCCTTTGCCTCCTTGATGGCGCGACAGACAAAGCAACCGCGTCTTGCCTTCGCGCTCACACTCGCCTTTTTTCCCTTCACGTTCCAGTTCATCCATGACACGGGGCCGGTGAAGTTTGTGATGCTCCTCTTCCCGCTCGCGGCCCTGATGCTGCGCCGCTTACTGGATCAAACCCATCCCGCCCGATGGGCCTATGCCTTGCTTTTGCCTGTCGCGCTTTTTCTGGCGACCGAGGAGAAAGCCTTTTTCCTCTATCTGCTCCCTTCCCTCTTCTTCTTCGCGTTGACCATCGCCAGCGAAGGAAAAACGCTTAAAGAACTCGTGAACCAGATAAAGGCGAGCCGCTGGCTGATCGGTGCGGCGGGCCTGCTGTTCGCCATGCTGGCTGGATGGCTGCTTTTGGCAACCAACAGCGGAGGCGTTCCCTATATCATCTGGCTGACCAAACTTGTCGGCCAGCCGCAGCCGCTAAGCGAGACTTTCATCAACCACCTGATCTATCTTTTCTGGTGGCCCGCTTATGCGCATAACTATTTTGAGCAGGACGCGGCGACGCTTGCCGCGCTCCTTCAAGGCTATGCAACACTCGGCCTTATGATCGCGCTCGGCGTTTGGGGGTACCAAAACAAAGCGCGGGTTGATCTTTCGCGGCTGCAAGTCAGTCTGCTCGCGCTGTCGCTTTGTTCAACCGCGCTTGTATTCTTCCTGTTCGGCAATGCGTGGGCGGGCCATCATTTCATCACGCTGTGGGCACCGCTGTTCTTTATCGCGCTGCGCGTCGTGACAAACATGCCCCTGCGGCTTCAAATGGCCGTGACCCTCGTCTTCCTCATGCTGAACCTTGCCTCGATCCTGACACTCAGCCAGCAAAAGTTCCTGCTCAAAGTCGATCCGGAAAAAGAGGCCATCCTCGCCTATCTGGACGACACGCGCCGCGCGGAGAAGTCGATTTACAACTTCACAACGTGGGGAGCCTATTACATTCAGGCCCTCTATGGCCCCAAAAACCAGATGGCCGTCTATACCGAGCCTTACGAACCGCACCCATCGGCGGCTCTTTATCCCGAAGCAGCGAGCCAGATCCTGCGCCTTGCCGCCGCGACGAACCGCAAAATCTATACCATTTGCTCCGGCAAAGAGCTGTGCAGCCAGCAAGCGATCGAGCAAGCCTTCGGCGGCAAGCTGGCCTTCAAAGAAACCCTGACAGGCCTTGAGCATTGGCACCTTTTCGAAGCTGACCCAATTGACTCAGCCACCGCCGCTCCTTAGAAGAGTCCCTATGAAAACACTTATCGTTATTCCTGCCCGCTTTGGCTCCACGCGCTTGCCGGGAAAGCCGCTTGCGCTGATTGCGGGACAAAGCTTGCTTAGCCGCGTCATCGACATTGCGCATCAAGCCGCCAAAGGCGATCCATCCATCCATGTCGTCGTCGCTACGGACGATCAGCGCATCGGTGACCACGCGGCCTCGCTCGGTGCCGACTGGGTGATGACGCCCGAAAGCTGCCCCACCGGCACGGACCGAGTCTTTGAAGCCGCCAAAGCCTCTGGCCAAGAGGCAGACTTCGTCGTCAACCTGCAAGGCGATGCCCCCTTCACGCCGCCCGACTTTGTGGCTGCGCTCATCGACTCCTTTCGCGCCGCGCCTTGTGATGCCGTCACGCCCGTCGTCAATTTGACGTGGGATGAGCTGGACAAACTGCGCATCAGCAAACAAACCACGCCGTTCAGCGGCACGACCGCCGTCTTTGACCCGCAAACGGGGCGCGCGCACTGGTTTTCCAAAAACATTCTGCCCGCCCTGCGCAAGGAAGCCAAGCTACGCGAAGCTTCGCCCTTCTCGCCCGTCTGGCGGCATGTTGGCCTGTATGGTTACAGCCGCGTGATGCTAGAGCGTTTTGTCGCGTTGCCCGAAGGCACGTTCGAAAAGCTGGAAGGCCTTGAGCAGTTGCGCGTGATCGAAAACGGCTTTACGCTGCGCTGTGTGCCAGTCTCGTATAATGGTCGCCCCGCCATGACAGGCATTGACGCACCCGAAGACATCGCACGCGCCGAAAGCCTGCTTTCCGCTCTACCGCAACCTTAGAGGTTTCCCATGGCTACCCTTCTTCTCGTCCGTCACGGCAACACGTTTGAGGCGGGGGAAACGCCAACCTTCGTCGGCGGCAAGACGGATATGAAACTCACGGCAGCGGGTGAAGAACAGGGCCGCGCTGTCGCCGCCATGATCGCCGCGCACGATTTGCCACTTGGTGGCGTGATTAGCGGGCCGCTGATCCGCACGCGCCGCTTTGCCGAAATGATCGCGCAGGCAGCCAGCACCGTTTTCACGATTGATGAGCGTCTGTGCGAGATCGACTATGGCCTGTGGGAGAATAAATCATCGGACGAAGTGAAAACCCTTTACGGTGCGTCCATCGTCGAGCAATGGGAAAAAGACGGCATCTGGCCGGAAGACATGAACTGGGCTCCGTCAGAGGCCAAACTCATCCGCAATGTAGATTCGCTTCTGGCCGAACAGCACAAGAAGCTCTCAAACCCGAAAACGGACGCAACGCGCGTGATCGTCACGAGCAACGGCATCTTGCGCTATGTCTATCGCGCGATCACGGGCAAGGCTCCCGATAAAGCGGCCAAGGTCGGCACAGGCTGCTTTTGCCGCCTTGAAGCCGAGGGCGAGGGCTGGACGATCAAAGAATGGAACGCGAAACCCGCGTGAGCTTTAAGCCGCTTTTGCCTGTGCCTTATGATCCGCGCCGACAGCCTCGGCGACGGACGTGAAGCCATCACGGCGCAGCAGGTCGGCCAGATCGCGCTTGATCTTCTCAACCACCAGCGGCCCTTCATAAACCAGAGCCGTGTAAACCTGCACGAGCGATGCGCCCGCGCGGATTTTCA
>JAQUHK010000105.1 GCA_028683655.1 Alphaproteobacteria bacterium | reverse complement strand
GGCTTGAAACAGCTGCGCATTGCCGAGACAGAGAAATACCCGCACGTCACCTTCTTCTTTAACGGCGGGCGCGAAGAACCTTATGATGGCGAAGAGCGCATCATGGTACCGTCGCCCAAGGTCGCGACCTATGACCTTCAGCCGGAAATGTCGGCGGGCATCGTGACGGACAAAGTCGTTGCCGCCATTGAAGCCGCCAGCTTTGATCTCATCATTCTGAACTTTGCCAATCCCGATATGGTCGGACACACGGGCGTGCTTGAGGCCGCCGTGCGGGCCGTCGAAACCGTCGATACCTGCCTTGGCCGCATTCTGGAGGCTCTGGACAAAGCAGGTGGCGTGGCCCTGATCACGGCGGATCACGGCAATTGCGAGATCATGTTCAATCCGGCCACAGGCGGCCCGCATACGGCGCACACCCTGTCCAAAGTGCCGGTCGTGCTGGTCGGCGGCCAAGAAGGAGCCACCTTGCATGACGGGCGTCTGGCCGATGTTGCTCCGACGCTCCTGTCCTTGATGGGCCTGCCCCAACCCTCCCAGATGACGGGGGAGAGCCTTCTTGTTGGGTAAGATAAACAGTACAATCCAAAGCGACCCTCTAAGCCCCTCCCCTCGCGGGAGGGGTTGGGGTGGGGGCGAACGGCTCGGCACAAAACTTGATGGTCATGCGCTAACCGCTCCCCCCCTTTCCTTATGTCAACGGACCCATGAAAATACCCACGTCGTCATCGCGAGCGACCGCAGGGAGCGCGGCAATCCAGTCCCGCTGCCGGAAAGTTGGGGACTGGATCGCCGCGTCGCTGCGCTCCTCGCGATGACGAAGGACGGACGGTTAGGGAGCCTTTTTATCCGATCACGCGAGGGGGAGGGAAAAGGGGCTTTCTTGTTATCGATTCTTCGCTGCCTTCTTCTCATGATGTTGGGCGGCATGGTTGCCGCGCCTGCCGCCTTGGCCCAGACGGCGCAGGAGCTGGCACATGTCGAAAAGGAACTCGCGAGCCAGAAGGAAGCCGCCAAGGGAGTCGAGGCCAAGGAAAAGGCGACGTCCAGCGAACTGGAGGGCCTGCGCAAGAAACTGATCACCGCCACCGCCGAGCTGCAAGCCAAGCAGGAGGCGCAGGACGAGACGGAGACGCGGCTCACCGCTTTGGAAAAAGAGATGACGCACCGCGCGGGCATCTTGCAAACGGCGCAGGCGCGGCTGGCCTCTCTGACCAGCGCGCTGGTCCAGCTGAGCCGCGAGCCGCCGGAGCTGTTTGTTCTGCACGAGGACTCGCCGGACGATCACATCCATCGCGGCATCCTGCTCCATTCTCTTCTGCCGCGCCTGCGCGAGCAAACCACGACGATTGCCAAAGAGCTGGAAAATTACCAGCAACTCTCCGGCGAGGCGATGGCGCAAAAGAAGCTCCTTATCGCCACGCGCCAGAACCTTGAATGGCAGAAAAGCAATCTGGACAAGATGGTCGCCGTCCGTCAGGGATTGCTTCAGAAAACGACGGCTGAAAAAGAAGTTATGCAAAAACAGCTGGACGCTCTGGCGGGCGAGGCCGCCGACCTACGCCAGCTGATGGACCGTGTCAGCAACCCCGCATGGGCCAAGAGCGTCGGTATCAAGGGCGAGGGCGCGGCGGACCCCGTGCTTAAAGCTGGCCTGCGTAAACCCGTCTCGGGCAAAATCATCAAGGACTATGGTGACAATGACGATTTCGGCGTGACCAGCGAGGGCGTGACGATCCTCGCCGCCTTCGGCAGCCCCGTCGTGGCCCCGCGCGGCGGGCTTGTCGTGTTCGCCGGACCGTTTCGCGGTTATGGCAAGGTTGTGATCCTTCAGCATACAGGAGGCTATCACGCCTTCCTGTCCGGTTTCTCGCGCCTTGATGTCGAGATAGGCCAAAAAGTCGAAAGCGGTGAACCCTTGGGCGTCCTGCCGCAAAAAGGCGACGGCAAACCCGAAATCTATTTCGAATGGCGCAAAGGCACCACCCCCATCGACCCCACGGTTGGGAAGTGATCGGAAGATAACCGATAAATTGGGGAAAGATTACGCGTTTTCTGACTTAATGCCACAGGCGTAAAGTATATAGAGCGGGCCGATCAAGGGCATAAACAACCATAAATTGTTCCATCCTGATTTATCGAAGGCATGGAACCGCCATGCATTCGCCGAAAGGAGAACCCAGATAGCCAGAACCATACCCAACATGAAGAGCCCCGACAGGATGAAGTTGGGATGAGCTGCATCGGCGGTGTCCTGTAGCTGGGTGAGAACCCCAATTGTCCCTGTGCCAATGACTTGTAAAATCCACCACTGGAAACGTCGAATGTCGTCGTTAAAAGAAAAAAGAAAAGTCAGAATTGATGCAGCCTGTTCCATCTCTATCTCCTTAAAATTGTCTGAGCCTTAAAAAGGACAGTAAACTGTTGCTAATGTATTAAAGTCATGAAGTTTTGTAACCCACGCAGGCCTATGAATGTTAAGAAAGAAACAGTAAATGGGATGCCAGTCTTCGCTGGCATGACTCCTTATCGGGCATGGTTTGGGATATAACCCCTGCGGGGTTTTGTAAAATAAATATGCGAAAAATACTGTCATGCCAGCGAAGGCTGGCATCCCATTTGGTTCGGCTATCGGTCGTTTATGCAGTTAACTTGACTGCCGCCCCTTGTTTGGGGATTGCCTTATTTCCCCTGTTCCCCTTTAGCGGGGGGAAGGGTATAAAAGAGCGGTCTTTTTGATCCCCCCTTATGATTCGATTCAGGAGTCGTGTTGATGTTGCGTTTGTCTTCCCGCTGGCTTTCTTTTGTTTTTGCTTTGATGGTCCTCGTCCAGCTTCCGGCTGTGGGGGCCTGTGCCAAGACCGCGTCCGAGGATAAGGGCGACAAGGCGGAGGTGGGAGCCAACGATACCTATAAACAGCTCACCCTGTTTGCCGATGTGCTGGAGCGCACCCGCGCCGATTATGTGGACGACGTGACGGACGAAAAGCTGATCGAAAACGCGATCAACGGCATGCTGGCCTCGTTGGACCCGCATTCCAGCTTCTTGAACAAAAAGAGCTATGAGGATATGCAGACCCAGACGCGCGGCGAGTTCGGCGGGCTGGGGATCGAGGTGACGATGGAGGACAACCTCGTCAAGGTGATCTCGCCCATCGACGACACGCCTGCCGCCAAGGCTGGCTTGCAACCCAACGACCTGATTACCCATCTGGATACCAAGCCTGTCAGTGAGATGACGCTCAGTGAGGCGGTGGACAAGATGCGCGGTGCGCCAGGCACCAAGATCGTCCTGACCGTTCGTCGGGGTGGCCTTTCGGGCCAGCCCTTCGATGTGACCCTGACCCGCGCGATCATTCATGTCCAGTCCGTGCGCTGGGAAGCCAAGGGCGACGTTGCCTATATCCGCATCAAGACCTTTAACGAACAAACCCAGCCGGGCCTTGATAAGGCTATGGCCGAGGCCTCCAAGCAGATTGGGCCCAAGCTGGCCGGTTATGTGATTGACCTGCGCAACAATCCGGGCGGTCTGCTGGATCAGGCCGTGTCGGTGACGGGTACCTTTATCGACGGTGGCAAGGAAGTCGTTTCCACGCGGGGCCGCCACCGTGACGAGGACCAGTCCTTCCTGTCCAAGGGCGGGGACAAGACGGGCGGTGCGCCGTTGGCCATCCTGATCAATGGCGGATCGGCCTCGGCTTCCGAGATCGTGGCCGGTGCGCTTCAGGACTATAAACGCGCCATCCTTCTCGGCACCAAGAGCTTTGGCAAAGGCTCGGTTCAGACGATCATTCCTGTCGCGGGGGCGGGGGCGATGCGCCTGACCACCGCGCGGTACTATACGCCGTCGGGCCGGTCGATTCAGGCCAAGGGGATCGAGCCGGACATCGAAGTCCAGCCCGCCAAGGTGGAAGAGATCAAAACAGGCCATGGCATCAGCGAAGCCGATCTGCGCGGTGCCTTGACCAACGACAGCGACGCGGCGGCGAAGAAAAACAAGGCGAAGAAAGAGTCCAAAGACAACAAGAAAGAGGACGACACCGACGAGCCAGCCAAGGACGGCCCTGACAAAAAGGCCGAAGACGGCAAGGAGGAGAAACCCATCGACTATCAGCTTGAGCGCGCGCTTGACCTGATCCGTGGCATTCACCTCTATACCCAAAAGGAAACGGTGATGGCCGAGCAGGACAAGGCTCCGGCTGACGGCAAAGACGGCAAGGATAACAAAAAGGAAGACAAGAAAAAGTGAGCGAAACCCTCCCTCCTTTTCCAGGCGGCCAGCTGGACCAGCAAGCAAGCGAAGATATCAATAGGCAAATTGCCTTCGCTGCGGTTCAGGCTGCGCGGAAGGAGACGTTTCTGGCCCACTATCCGCGTAAGCTGAAACTGGCGGTCACCTTTCTGTTGCTCGCCCTGATCGCCGTCCCGTTCGTGATGATGCGCGGTCAGGGGGGCGAACAACCTGTTGTCGAGGCCCCCGTTGAAGCGGCCTTGCCCGATGAGGACAGGCCCTCCCCACCTGAAACCGTGGACGTGACTGCCGAGGTCAAACCTGTCCAGCCTGCCGTGGTACCCGTGGCCGCCGTCACGGATTTCAAGACCGAGGCAGAGCGTCAGGCCGCTGGCGTGAATGATGTTGCTGTAACCCAACCCGCGCCGCCGCTTGCCGCCGCGCCAGACCCCGCTCTGGTTGACGATATGGCTGACGGAGCCCTGCCGCGCATCAGCGAGGACGGACGCAAGCCATGGCAGGTTTATGCCCGCCCCTTCGATCACCGTGACCCGCGCCCGCGTGTTGTTCTTGTTGTTGGCGACTTAGGGCTTTCCCGCGTCGCGACCGATGCGGCGTTGCTTCAATTACCCGCGCCCGTGACGCTTGCTTTTGATGGACAGGCTCCGGCGTTGAAGGAGTGGCTGGACCGCGCAAGGCAAGACGGGCATGAATCTTTGCTCTCCATTCCCATGGAGCCATCCGACTATCCGCGCAGCGATCCGGGGCCTGATACGCTGCTGACCACGCTGCCCAACAGCGATAACAGCTCGCGCTTTTTGTCGTTCCTGCGGGAAGGGGCGGGCTATGTCGGCGTGACGTCGCTGACCGGCTCACGCTTTATGGCCGACTCGCTGAAGGTCGCGCCGATCATCGATATTTTGAAGTCGCGCGGCCTGCTGTTGCTCGATACCCACATCGCGACGCACAGTGCCTTGGAAACCATCGCGCGGGAGATGGGTGTCCCCGTCGCTGTCAATTCGCGCCTGATCGACGCCGCCGCAACTCCCGCCGCTATCGACGAGGCCCTAAGCCAGCTTGAGCAAACCGCCCGCGTTCAAGGCTTCGCCATCGGCCTTGCGACCCCGCTCCCCGTCACCCTCGACCGCATCGAATTCTGGTCCAAAACCCTCCCCACCCGAGGCCTCGTCCTCGCCCCCCTCTCTGCGGTGGTGAAGTAGGTTGTTATACCAACGGCCCGATGAAAACACCCGCTACGTCATCGCGAGGAGCGCAGCGACGTGGCGATCTAGTCCCCAAGTTTCCAGCAGGAGGACTGGATCACCACGTCGCGCTATTGCGCTCCTCATGATGACGATTTGCCGCGCTCCCTTCCTCCTACGCCAAGGCTTCGGAGGACAGGTCGGTCGCTCGCAATGACGAAGGTAGCGCGACTCGTGATCCCTTTCATCGGGCCGTTGGTATTACTTCCGCGCTAGTACTTGTTGCTCGCGATAAGCTTCTCGAACTGTATGCAACTGCGCCGTGATGCCGCGCAAGGGGGCGGAGGCATCGGGCTTATTGTCCGCCTGATCTGGCATAGTGACTTGCTGTCCCGCTTTGCGGAATAGACCCCTGCGCCCTTCTTGAAGTGTACGCAGTGCGCGGGTAGCCCATCCGCGTGTGGCCTCATGGTTGTGCTGGGTCAGTTCTTCCATCTTGGCGACAATTATCCGATTGGCCAAAGAAGGGAAGGCGGACAGGCTCGTGTAGATCATAAACGCGGCTTGTTCGGTGGCGACGTTGTGGCCTTCTTTTTTATCCAGAATGTCGAGGCCATTTTGAAGGGCTTGGACGGCGTGCTTTTTACTGGATTTGGAGGCGAGCCTCACAATGTTGCGGGCCAGTTTCCCTTCAGGGGTTCCTTGTGTCCAATCGACCGCGATGTCGATGCACTGTTTGAATAGATCATCTGTCAGTAAACTGTTGCGGAAGGGGACCGAGAAAGAGTCGTTGGCTAAACTGTCAAGGAGTTGTTCACGGGGAAAAAGCACCGTCAATGCCGGCTTATAGGTGTTCATGACATTCCAGCGGGCTGACTTACATACTTTGTCAGCACTTTGGGTGCAAATCCGCTCAATGGCTGCCTGTGCTTCATTGGAGGGATGCGCGGTGCGATAGAGAGTGAGGCCTTCGGCAATTTTCGGCAGGGCATAATCGGGCAGGATGTCCGAAGTATCCAAAAGATATTTGATGCGGTTTGGATAGGCGGGCACCGCTATGCTTTTGCCATACGCGAAATGTGCTGCACTGTCGAAGACGAGCAAGGCGCAGGGCATAAGCTTCTCGCGCCGCTTCGCATCCTTGGTGTCGCGCAGAATAGTGGTTGCCACATCAAGGGCCGCCGTCATTTGGTCTGCGCTGTTGCTGTTGGAGGCCATGTTCTTGGCTGTCTCCATAGCTTTGTGGTCATAGCGGCCTTCTATCTTTGCCACGGCGCAAAGAATCGTTTTTAGGACTTCGGGATTGTTGGTGGCTGTGCTTGTGTGTTTTGTGCGGTGGTCGATTTCCTTAAGCACCGTATCGGCGATGTTCGCATGGGCGTTCATAATCTCCTTAAGCGCATCAACCGACCCTGTGCGTTCGCTTAAGTTTTCTGTCGTCAAGGCAAAGCGCACAAGGCGCAGGGCGATGGCGGGGGCGAGATCAGGCCGCCGGAGCGCGCAAGATTCGGCGCAGGAAATGGCTCCGTTAACGACACCTTCCTGATCGCTATAGGCCGCGCTGATTTTGCTTTTGGCGTCATCGGCAATGGCGGAAATCTCGCCGTGATGCGCGTAAGGCTCCGTTTCGCCTTCTTCCGGTTTAATCGCGGCGGAAAAGAGGAAAAGCGCGGTGCGTTGCAGATCAAGCGTTGTCGAATCCTTCAATCGGTTG
>JAQUHK010000104.1 GCA_028683655.1 Alphaproteobacteria bacterium | reverse complement strand
CGCCAACTGGTCCCTCATGTCCAGAGCGACCATGAAGAACTGGTCATCCTCCTTCACCACCTCCCTCGGAGGTGCTCTGGGTAAGGCTGGTTCAGCCATCGCCGGTCGATCAGCCAAGATCTTCGGCCCCATCGGAACCCGCATCGGCGGGATCATGTCCAAGAGCATGAGTGACGGGATGACCTTCACGGGCATCAAGCATGTCATGAAGCGTCTCGGTGATTACACCATGGGGTTCGCCCGAGTTTCTATCGGAGCGTTCTCCCAGGTCGGCGGAGTAATCTTCAAGGCTCTCCTCCCTGCCATCGGAGCGGCCCTCGCGGGTCTCGCCATCATGGCTGGCCAGGCCCTTATCGGAGGTATCCTCGCTCTCGGTGGAGCCATCGGCTCCGTCGCACAGGGTGCGCTTCTCATGGCCCCGGCTCTGGTCGCGGCGGCTGGCATCTCCTTCGCCGTTCTCAAGATCGGCCTGGAAGGGGTCCAGGAAGGCGTCTCAGCGGCTTTCAGTGCTGAAACGGTAGAGGAGTTCGAGGAAGCCATCGCAGGCCTCCCAGCGAGCGTACAGAGCGTTGCTTGGGCCTACCGGGAGTTCAAGCCTGCCATGGATGAGATGAAGAGAGCGGTGCAGGACAATCTCCTGGACGGACTGGCTCCCGGCATCACTTCCTCAATGAACAACCTCTTCCCCGCCATCTCATCCGGAATGCAGCGGGTGGCGACTGAGTGGAACGGTGCCCTGAAGGGTGCGCTCGGACAACTGTCATCGGCAGAGTCCAAGAGCGGCATGGAAGTCATCATGGAGAATGTCGTCCAGATGGCAGCGACGATGCAGCCGGTCCTCGCCAACCTGATCGCGGGCTTCGGTTCGCTGGCAGAGCAGGGTTCCAACTACCTCGTTCCCATCGGCCAGTGGCTAACAGACATCTCCCAGAAGTTCCGGGACTGGACTCAAGGTCTCCGGGAAGTCGAAATCGTCAACGGTCAGGTCATGACCAAGTTTGACGGCATGATGGAGCGGGCCAAGACCAACCTCGGCTACCTCTCAGCGATCTTCGGCGGCCTCCTCGGAGGCATGTGGAACATCCTCAAGGCCGGTTCAGATGGTGGCGAGACCATGCTGGCCGGGATGGCAGCAGGCATGCAGCGCTTCAACGACGCCACGAAGGAAGGCACGGAGGGCTACGACAAGATCGTCCTCTTCATGAAGGACGCCACTGACATGGCGAGCCAGCTCGGGTTGCTCTTCGGCCCGGTCGCCGGTATCATCATGTCCATCTCCTCGACGCTCATGAAGGTCGCGGAGACGGCGCTACCGGGGATCGTCGTCCTGGCCGGAGCGCTGGAGACGTCACTCCAGCCGATCAACAAGATCGCGGAGGAGTTCGGTGACAACCTCTCGAACGCCTTTGTGGCGATCTCCCCGGCTGTCGAGCGCCTGGGAACCGTCGTGGCTCCGCTCATTGACGGAATCGGCAAGGGTATTGAGGCCCTGTTCGTCTCCATTGGTCCATCACTGACGACGATCATGGAGGGCCTCATGCCTGTGGCACTGGCCTTCGCTCCTCTGTTCGAGAAGGCTGGAACGGCCATCGGAGATATTTTCAACTCCTTTGCCCCGATCATGGTGTCCTCGTTCGGGGTCCTGGAGAAGATGGCCCCGATCCTCGGGGATGTCTTCCACTGGATCGGCGTCATCGGCTCGAAACTTCTTGATACCATCGCACCGCTGCTCACCGAGCACGATGAGGCGATCATGAAGCTTCTCGACAACATCCGGCCCCTGATCGGGATTATCGGAGAAGGTCTGCTCAAGATCCTCGATTTCATCGCTCCCTACGTGTCTCTGATCTCAGCGGCCTTTGGCGTCCTCGTGAATGCTATTGCGTCGATGATTCCCTACATCCTCCCGATCACCGAGTTCTTCATGAATGTTCTCGCTCATTCGATCAACATCCTTCTTCCGCTTGCAGGAATTGTGCTCGGTGTTGTTGCGGCATTCAAGATTTTCGGTCTCGCCATGACTGTCTTCAACACCTTCAAGACAATCATTAGCGCGGTCCGGGGGGTATGGATTCTCCTCAGCCTCGCATTCTCCATGAGTCCCATCGGGTTTGTCATCACTCTTGTTGCGGCGCTAGTCGGTGGTCTGATCTACTTCTTCACCCAGACGGAAACCGGCAAGGAGATTTGGGCCAGATTCACTCAGGCCCTTTCTGACGGGTGGCAGAAGTTCGCAACGAAGATGTCTGAAATCTGGGATTGGATTCAGAATGTCATCTTCGCAAGAATCGTGTTTGAGATCGGCAAACTCCAGTACGAGTGGGATCGATTCACCTACATGCTCGGTTCCCTCTGGTCTGACCTGGGAACAGGGCTGGGGCTAGTCTGGGACTGGATCAAGAGAACCATCTTCGACAAGGTTCCGGGCATGCTGGACTCCTTCAAGAGAAACTTCACCGACATTGTTAATGATGTCAAGGGGATCTGGAATGGCCTGAGAGAAACCTTCGCTCGACCGATTGAGTTCCTCCTCTCCACCGTGATCAACGGCGGGCTGGTGGCTGGTTGGAACAAAATCATGAGTTTCATCAACAAGGACGGGAAGGACGGGAACGACAACTGGTCCCTGTCTCCGGTCAATGTTGACAGCGCTCTGAAGTTCAAGACTGGTGGCGTTCTCCCGGGTTACACTCCGGGCAAGGATGTCCACAAGTTCCTGTCTCCCACAGGCGGCGCACTCCACCTCTCCGGTGGAGAGGCCATCATGC
Source organism: Alphaproteobacteria bacterium (assembly GCA_028683655.1). Classification (GTDB taxonomy): domain Bacteria; phylum Pseudomonadota; class Alphaproteobacteria; order UBA9219; family UBA9219; genus UBA8914. The sequence continues at coordinate 4,541 of JAQUHK010000104.1, read as the reverse complement.
GTCCTGAGTGGACTCGTGCGGTCGGAGGCCCCAAGGCCGTCGAGGAGATGAACGCTGCGGCCAGGCACGGTCGCATCGCTCAGGAGGTCGGACCCCACGACAAGCGCACCCAGGCTTTTGCCGGAGGCGGCGTGGTGGATGCGATGATCAACATCGTCAAGCAGAAGTACCCCGGCTTGACAATGACCTCCGGATACGAGAACCGCCCCGGAATGCACGGGCAAAGTCTGGCAACGGATTGGTCTAACGGTGGTGGTAACACCCCGATGCAGCTTGCACTGGCGCAGGACATCACCTCGACATACCCCGGCTCCAAGCAGCTCATCTACCAGTCCCCCGGGTTCATGGGGAACCTCGGAGATGGCCAGAACGTCGGAAACGGTCTCGGATACTACGGGGCAGGAACCATGTCCGAGCACCAGAACCACGTTCACTGGGGCATGACCAAGGCCCCGAACATCCCGTTCGGAGGCGGAGTATTCGAGGGAGGGAGCGACGGCGGAGGCAATTCCTCCGGCGGCGGATGGCAGTCGATTATGGGAGCCGGAGTATCCAAGCTTCTCTCCACGCTCATCGACCCGCTCAAGGGTAAGATGGAGGGCTTCGCGGAACCGCTCGGTCAGTACGGCAAGCTGGCGATTGGTTTTGCCGACGGCCTGATCGACAAGAGCGTCCAGGTCCTCAGGGAGAAGGTCGCGTCCGTCCTTCCCGCCTTCGGCTCAGGCGGCGGCGGAGGAAACGCCGACTGGGAGCCGGGTGCCGGTGCAGAGCAGTGGCGAGGAATGCTCATCAAGGCGTTCCAGCATCAAGGAGAAGAGCCTAAGGCTCATCTCGTGGATGCTCTTGTTCGCCAGATCTGGTCTGAGTCAAAGGGTGACCCCAACGTTGCTCAACAGATCGTGGACGAGAACGGCACCGGAGAGTCAGCCGGTGTCGGTCTGGCTCAGTTTATCCCGGGTACCTGGGATGCTTACCGAGATCCGACCCTTCCGAACAACCGCCGTGACCCGTGGGCACACACGAACGCCATGGTTCGTTACGCCCGCGACCGTCACGGGTTCAACACAGCCGGTTTCGGTAACGGTATCGGCTGGTCCACAGGTGGTGTCCTCCCGGACTTCTTCGACCAGGGAGGAGTGGCCAGCGGGATCGGCGCAATGGCCAAGAACGTCATCGCACCCGAGCGAGTGCTCTCCCCGGCTCAGACGGTTGCGTTCAACGACTTCGTCTACGGGTTCATGCCGGAGTTGGTCGCTCAGATCAAGGCGAACCCCACGGATCTCAAGGGCCATGAGGATCGACATCTTCAAGGGTTCGACAAGAGCCAGATGAAGGCTTCCGAGTTCAACGCTCGGAGAGTCGAGAAGCTGGTCCCGGTCCTGACTAAGGTGTTCGACATGCAGCGCAACGGTCAGATCAAGACTGACCGCGTTGACTTCGACATCAACGGCGGCTGGTGGGACCGGAATGGCTCCGTTCTCACGAAGAACTTCAGCACCGCGCTCAAGAACGCCAAGATCGTCCTGGACGATCCCTGGGGTTACCTGGAGGCTGAGAAGAAGGCCAAGGAGGCGCTGGAGAAGATCGATGAGGAGAATGCCACCAAGGCGTCCGAGGAGGCCAACAAGGCCCGCCAGGAGGCTCAGAAGGCCGAGATCGACGCGGCTGCATCGGATGAGGAGAAAGAGGCCATCCGAGAGCGTCACCAGGCCGAGATGGAGGGCATTCAGGAGCGCGAGAGCGCTGAGAAGGCTGTCATCGATGAGAAGAAGAAGACGGGTGAATACTACTACGGGTACAAGACCTTCGGAGACGACGGATCTAACCCGAACGAGTACGAGGCGTCGGACAGCGAGAAGAAGGTCATGGCGACCTTGAACGCTCTCGCTGCACCCCTGGGGCTGGAAGGCCCGATGGGTAAGATCTCCGAGAAGCTGCCGGTCCTGCAATCCCTCGGGTCTGCCGTGCAGACGGCAACCCCGGCATGGATGGCAGCGGCGGGTGGCGACATGAGCGGTCTCAACCACAACATCGCCGCTGCTACTACCGCTGCACATCGCCAGCGATCAAAGGAGTTCGAGGACATGGGTCCGGGAGCGCTGGCCGGGCTGGTCGAAATGGCCATGTCCACTTCGGCTCTGGGAGCGCAACAGCCCTTCATCGGGACTGTCAACTCGGGAATGAGTCAGGCAGAGTTCCTGGAGACAATGGATAAGTACGAGGCAAAGCGTTCTCGTCAAGGAGGAGGAACAATAAGAACACGCTAGACTAAACCCCCACTCATTGAGTGGGGGTTTCTTCTATGCTATAATTGATCCATTGCGCCAATAATAAACAAGGAGTAGTGGATGGGTTTTTCAGGAGGGGATAAGACATGGGTGGTCTACCAGGGACCCCCGAGGTGGGACGGCTCCGATTGGGTTAACGGAGACCGTTTCTTTTTGTCCGGACACAAGGCTCTACAGGGCCGGGAGGGTGTTGAACTAGCCCCTGGAGTGGGTGGCCTGGAGCGCGGGATCTCGGATTACCGCTTCGATACGTCAGCGAATGTCCCTGGGGCAAACAGGGTTGACGAGATCGACGGACGCAGAGAGATCCCTGCCGCCGTCAACATCCTCGGAAAGACTCCGAGAGAGGTCCGAGCCAATAAACGGAAGTGGCAGGCTAACCACCCGTCAGGAGAGCCAGGCAAACTCTGGTTCTTCTCCTCAGATGGACCGCCGAGGTACCTGAGAGCCATGAAGGCTCAGGAGGCCGGGGCCGGAACCATCGAGAAGGAGCCTGCCAACCGAAACCTCTACGAGAAGTTGGAGTGGGGATGGACCTCTGATGACGCCTACTTCCGGGGCTACCATGAGTCTAAGACACTCAAGCCTCTTGAGGCAGGCTTCTATGGTCGGACATTCTTCAACACCTCCACGGTGAGGGCCATCTATCCGGTCCTGTACCTCCCGGGAGGACGGTGGAAGATCAGTAGAGGATATCGGAACGGCTTCTTCACCACCACCGACATCGCCATGAACGAGGAGATTCGGATTGACTACGATCCGACTAACTCGACTTATATCAAGAGAAACCTGGACACCGGAGTTATCACGAACATGTGGCCGACGATGGTGGGAGAGCGTCCCAAGCTCAGTCTTGAGGCGGAGACTAAAAATGCGTACTCCGTCGAGTTAGTTTCAGGCGATCCAGCTCAATTCAGGTCAATTCCCAGACTGGAATTTACTCCCATGTTTACCTCTTGGGTCTAGGAGGTCCAGTGAACTTTTACAATGAGTATGAACCAAGAACACTCTTGGAGGACAAAGATTACCAGTACCGGCACCGAGTGGAGATCCGGGACGGCAACGGACTATACCTCGGGGACGTCGGAGACTACTCCGACCTGGAGTGGACAATCTCCGCTGATGCTGAAGACCTGGAGGCGTCACAGTTCTCTTTGAGGGGAACCTCACGATGGGCCAAGACCCTCATGCAGGCGAATCGGAGAATCATCCTGGTTCACGTCCTGCTTTACCGGGGAGGCGATCAGGTCAAGACCTGGACCGGCAGAGTGGATAGGTCAGTACGAACCCTGGAAGGGCAGCAGTCCACAATCAAGGTCGAACTGATCTCAGAGAAGGGCTGGCTGAAGTACCTTCAGATCTGGTCGGCACCGTTCTCAGCCATCTGGTTCCAGGCCCCCAAGATCAGGATCAAGGCCGGTCCGGCAATTTTCATCATGAAGCAGTTCATGATCGACAACCTGCTTCGTCTCCAGAGCAACGCCAACGTCTTCGAGAAGGCGGAGCTAAGCCTGTACCACAACAACCCGTCGTCGTGGTCCACGATCCAGCAGCACATGTACCCACTCATGGTTGAGCCGACCAGGGAGTCTGAGGACACGTCCCCGTTCTCAATTCTCACCGCCAGGATGACTACCTCATCGGGTCTCATCGGTCAGGTCTGCAAGGACCACAACCTTCTCCCGGTCGTCAGATTCCATGTCCCAGGTCGAGATCCAGAGCCAAAAAACGCGGTTATGGTTCGACCTGGTATTATTATAGACATCGTGGACAAGGAGAAGGCGAGAGCCCGAGGCACCAGGCCGGACATTTTCCAGCAGATATCCTCGGTCCTCACTCCGTTCTTCAGGGGAATGTTCGGTCGTGTCGATGTACCCCCGGTAATGGACACGACGAACATCGAGGACCTGAAGGACTTCTACGGAAGAACGGAGCAGGACCCCTGGGTCATCTTCCGGTACTCCCGGAAGCATTGGTCAAAGATCGAGACTTCAGCCTACGCTCCTACTACGACAAGTTCCATCGCAGGAGGCAAGTCCCCGGAGTTCCTGAACAAAGGCATCCGCTTGATCGTCAACACTCTCATCCAGAGCGTGCTGGCCTTGATCGGGATCGGGTTCCTGGGAAACCTCATCACCGGAGAGTTGGACGACATCCTGTTCGCCTACCAGCAGGCCAACGACCCGGAGCTGAGAGAACTCCTCGGGGAGTTCGCCTTCTTCGAGGACTACAGCGGGCAGGGGACCACAGCCT
>JAQUHK010000103.1 GCA_028683655.1 Alphaproteobacteria bacterium | reverse complement strand
CCCCGCAGGTGGATTTCCGCTGACCGTACCGGACCTCTTTGCCGCAGGCGTCACAGAGGTATTTTTCCCCCCCGCTAGTGACCGGAGAAGAACCCGCAGAATTTTTGTCCAAGGAGTTCGAGGGGGGTCCATCCGCAGCCGGGGTATTCCCCGAGTTCACATCGGCAGCTGAGCCCACCCCCGGGGCAGGTTTTTTTCTTGGTATCAGGGCCTTCGGACGGCCCCCCCCTTTTTTTCCAGCGCAGGACCCGCAGAGTTTATTTTTTACGTCAAACAGCGGTTTTTCCTTGTGGCATCCGCTGCACTCTCCTACTACTTTTTCACGTGGCATATGCTTTCATTAGGTTTGTCCTAACCAAAAACCTTTTGGACAATTGTATCAAAAACGTTCAAAGCCTGCCGTACTCATCACAATGCTTTGTTAACGCCAGAATACCTTTTTCGTGGACCGATGAATCGCACGCTCTGCGGCGTGTAGTTTCAGATTTCGGCCATTTTATCTTCGGAGGCCCACGTTTATGTGACGTTCTGAAAAAAGCCCGATATTCTACAAATGGCTCAGTATATTCCTTGCCAATTTCGGTTTTGTCCATGCTGTCAACGATCACCCAGGGCAAACCTGTTTTCTCACAGATTACCGTCTGATATGTGGTTTTTATTTCATCGCGGGCAAGCGTTGCAGAGGAAAGCCTGCCAAACCATGTAACCGAGTGTCGATCGTCAATCATTCCCATGTGGGTAAACAGGTACCGGAGCAGCCCGCCAACGTTTGAAACGTTCCCTTTATTGTGATACGTCCAGCCGGGGTTTAATTTCTCAAATTCTTCGATGTTGATCAGCATTCCAAACCCTGTAACGTGGAAATGCGGCGAGAAATAGTAATAGTCTGCCGGTCGTTTTTGTTTCCTGATGTAGGCATACAGAGCCGAGGCCGGGCTTTCATCCGTCATTGCCCCAGCCAGTTTTGCCTCCCTGGTTATCAGGACCTTTGCCCGCGAACCGGTGAGGCCCGTTCCAGGGTGTTTTACCCGGTTCGGGTGATAGACCGCGACGCCTCCGATGAGTCCCGAAGTCCTCAATGCCTGGTTAAATTCCGCCCGGGCGAGGTCAAGAAAAACACCGTGCTTCTTTCCTGCCCGGTGCCAGAGCTCAGCTACATGTGCCGGGGACACGGTGAAGGGTATGTGCCGGGGCGTTGAATGGCGGATTTCCCCTGCGATTAAAACGGCATTCTCTGCCAGTTTGGCACTTTCATACTGTAAGAACCGTTCTTCGGCCGTACGGGCCTTCTTTGTGATGGCCCCGTCCACGCAGACCGGGCAGCCCAGGCTATCACAGTTATGGAAGATGTCCCGGTATTCCCTGCCGCTCTCTAATTTCATGACCCAGGCCCCGCAATCCGGTTTTTTGAACCCGATCCCGGGAACGAGTACGGGCGGAATTACAGTTTCGTCGCCTGAAAAATCAAAGCCCGCTATAGCAGGACACCCCTTTTCCGGCCGGAACACTTCCGGATCCCAGGATGAGGACGACCCCCTGTCGCCAGCCCTGCCCCCGGCTGCGGGGGCGGGGGCTCTAAGGATAACGCCCTTCGAGGGGGGGGCACAGCCTACCCCCCTCGAAGGGGATGAGAAAAGGGACGTGCGGGGCATGGGGCCGTACGTCACGGACTCAGGTTACAGTATCTTCGCGACCGGGCCGGGCAACAGGTTCTCTGAGAGCAGACCTCCCAGTAGATGCATTTCACCTTCCGGTTCCTCATGCGTCCACCAGCACCAGGCCGCGACCCTGGGCTCCATCATATCCTTCGACCCGGACCCGGACCGCCTTCTTGCATTCTCCGGACTCAAAGCAGGTCCCGTTTGAAAGGTGGTCCTCGCACTGCTTGACTACGCGGACCGCCGAGGTTTTGTACTTCACGAACGGATCGCAGTTCGGGAGGGTGAAGCCATTCAGCTTAGCTGTCTTGTACGTTTTCAGCTGCTTCGGGTCCTTCTTGTCCCGGGCGGTGTGCTCCTCAATCATGATGCCCGAGATCGCGAACTCGACGCCCTCGGTGAGGGGGAGTCGGTCCGTTTCCTCGGGGGACTGGGCTTCGGAGAGGGGGATGGTCTCCATCATGGAATCCCCCAGTGTTCCGTATGCAGAATATTACGGAGATGTTTTTTCAGGGGGATTTTCCGGGCGGCTGCCTCCTCAATGAGTCGGTTTTTGTCTTCGAGGTCGATCGCCACGGAATTGTCTGTTCTTTCCCTGGTGCACGGGCAGCCCATTATTGCGCCCCCGCAGAAATCCTGCATTCACGAGGTGTGGTCCCGACCTGTTCCACAACGCCCCGGTCGAGCACTTCGATTTCAAGGTATCCGCCATCGTTGTAGCGGACCCGGATTTCATTCCCTGGCTTGCACGGATGATAAATTCCGTCCGGGGTCTGCACCAGCAAAACTTTTTTCTTCTCAGGATGGTGAATAAGATCTGCCGTTCCTGACGAATTTTCACGTGGCAGTGCATTTTTTGAGGGGGCGGCACTGTTCGTGCCATCGTTGAAATTATTTTGCGCTACGCTCTCCATTTCTAAATCAATCCTTTTGCGTTGATTTTACCCAAAAGTTAACTAACGGTATTTTCCGGCCGTTAATACAATTGGGTCACTTTGTTGCAAAATGTTCTACTTTTGGCCTTAGAATAGGTATTCTGCGCAAACCCGCGATTTGAACGCGGTTCGGGATTTTAAGCCCATTTACGCAGAATTCCACATTCTCCGCAGAGTGAACCCTGCAACCTCTTCGGGATTTCACCACAACAGCCACCAGGGTAATTACTCCTAGCGGGTTGCAGACACCCTTGGATCTGATATTCAATTGTCTGATATAATAAAGGTTGTCAATTAAAAATGGGATGCTTATCAATTATGGAACGTCCTGAGGCTGATATCCTATTGAACACCAGATTCCAACCATATGACCCTCTGCATCATAAATCGCCGAGGCTCCCCTTTCTGTACAGACATACCCCACGGGCCGGTAATACAGTCCTCGTGCCGTCGAATACATGTAAATCGAGTGTGGCGTTTCAGCAGGGACCGGCTCAGCTGTCGTGACCGCGGCCGCGATGGGCGCGGGGGTCGTGGAGATCTCCGGCACGGCCGCAGCGACCGGGACCGTGTGCGCGTGCTGGGCAAGTGTAACCGCCCCCGCACCCGCAATTATGCCAATTGCCAGGACAATTACCACAACATTCCAGCCGGGGTTCATATTTCCTGATAAACTGCCGGCTACGATATAAGTTTCTGATAAAAAAGTGAGATGAGAGGGACGTGGCAGTGCAATTAGAGGGGGATGCTTTCGTTTCGGCCGGTGTAGTTCTTCCCTCCAATTTTTGCCCAGCATTCATCCTCGATCTCGATGTACCTTACGGCATCGGCCTGCACATCATGGGAAAACGTGTCGTCCCATTCCTTCTGCGTGAGCAGGTGATATTTGCCGCGCGGGTCCATGACCTGGACAACTCCCACAGGCCATCCGTTGGGGTATACGTCGTTCTTTTTCCGCCATTCATGGATTGCCGAGCGTATCCGTACTCTCAGCTCAATGGCGAGGCGTTCATCGTTCAGTACCTGCAGATCTCGATCAAGTGGCATTTTTCACACCGTAATTCCAAAGAAATTTGTCGCCAGCCGGGAGACTACGTCGAAATGCGATACCAGCAGCCAGGCAATGGTGCTGAGAAAAACAATATCCTCAGGCAGGGAAAACGCCGTGACGTAGTAGTGGTATTTTTCCATGCAGTCCTTCAGGATTTCAGGGGACAGTTCTTTTTCAGTATCCGGGAGCGCCAGCTGCTGTGCAAAATCCCCGTACTTGCGGGGCTGTCTCTTCCAGGGCATGAGGCCCTCTTTAAGGCCGAGCGCGATCGCGTGCCATTCCTCAGCGCAGAGGCCAAGGAATGTAGGGATACCTGGGTCTTCAAACATTGATACCCACCTTCGCTTCGATTTTAGCCAGGCGCCGCTCATGGAAGTAGATCACGGCCAGCATTCCCCCCATGGGGGTCCAGATGGCGATGAGGTCTGAAAGCTCGAGTATCATGGCCACGCCGCCATAATGTTAGACAAGGTAGGTGTTCCCCCCAAGGTGGTTCCTGCACCAACCATAACCTGACCCCCCGATGTAATCCTTACAAAATACGTGATTACATCTCCACTTTTAACGGATACGTCGTGAGTCAGGTTCGCCATTGTGGCCCAAACGCTAGTTGTCGATTTTGTATCGACAGACACCCCATTTACGTACACCGACCCATATGCAGTGCCCACTCCGTTGGTACATAAGGGCTGGATAATGCGGACTATTGAACCCGGTAATACCCCTGAGGGGATAGTGTACGTAATATCTGGCACCTGCACATCTGTCGAGGACCCTGTGAAATTCGTACGTAGGATGTTGGCAAGGGTTTTTTGCACCGTAGCCGATGCCGCCATCAGGACACCAATCTTATTGACGCCAAGCAATGCACCATGATTGAGCGTTTTTTCATTGATGGTGTCAACGTTAATGTTGTCTGCCGTGATAATCCCCATCGAGGTTGTAATTGGTTTTGCCGCGGTGATGTTGTGACCGGCCGTTTTCTCTGAAATCGTGTCGGTGTCCACCTCAGCTGCAATGACCTTTTGAGCGCCCAGGTTAAGGTCCGCATCCGCGATGATATTCGAGACCTTCAGAGGTTGTGCCAAAAATGTGAATTGTTCTCCCATGTTTACCTCCTTAATGTACGAGTGCCCCCGACGAAGAATGAGACCAGCCAGACCTTGACGCGTAACTTCCCCCGCCGCTTGACGAACTTCCTTTCGATGTCGCAGCGTGAGTTACGGTCTCTTTTTTCGAGGTTGTTGGGGTCGCAGCATATTCGGTATTACCCGGGTTCTGGGCCCGAATGTTGTCCCAAGCCTGGCCCTGCTTCCCTGCACCCTGAGCTGCAACCAATGCCGCATCTGATGCTGAGAGTCCAACAGGCCCAACCGTCAAACCCTTTCCTACATCTACAATCATGCCCTCGTATTTTTGGATGCTCTCCCCTTTCGTGTTATACACCGCAAGGTTCGGGTCCCCGGAAATCCAATTCATCCACGCATCCGTTGCTTTCTGAGCATCAGCGGGGTTCGTGACATTGCCATTAGCGTCCCGGATGGCATTTTGATTATAGATATACGCCGAGTTCCACGTGGGCTGACTACCGGCAATGACTGCATCCTTCTTCGACCCGATACCGCTGTCCGTGCCCTGGAATGCAACACCCTGCCCCTGGCTGACAATCCCGGAATCGGCTTTCAGTGCAGCGGAGGGATATAAGAGGTTGAATATCCCCCCGCCCAGTTGCCCGATCGGCTGCGTGATACCCAGGAGTCCCGCAAAGGGATTGATGGCATTCAGGTTCGTTGTGAGGGTATTCCCCACGACATCACCAGCTGAGAGCGTAGCGGATTTTTTGCTGAGGTCTGATATGTAGGGTTTTTTGATAGTCTGAAGGTTCCCGTTACTGTCGACGTACGCACCAGCGTCCAATCCCGTATCTGGAGACACCGCGGCCTTCTTTGAAGTGTCAGGTGTCGCGGCCGCGTCCGGTGTAATCAGTTTCAGCAGGCTCGAAAGATCCAGGGTGTTCGATGCAGGGAACCCGGCAAACGAGTCTGCCGGGATCTGGTAAATGGTCGGGTTCGACCCGATACCACTGTCCGCGCCCTGGGCAACCACACCGCCATCTCCACCGCCCCCGCCGCTGCCGGTCGTGGTGGATTTGTTCAGAACAAGGTACGCGGCGATGGCTCCCGCTCCGAGCAGGAGGATCAGGCCGTCCATGTTCTTGTGAGCGACAGCGGGCAAGGGTTCACTTCCTCAGGAGCGCATAGCCGATGATCGCCACCGCGCCGATGATAGCCAGCGTGGTGAAGTCCACATTACCCAGGAGACTTCCCGCACCGCTCCCCGTTGAGTTCGTGGGGGTGCTTGACTGCGTTGTCGTGTAACTCGGCGTCTGTGTCGGGTCCGATGCAACAGCCTGGCTAAGCTTAGCGGCTGAGGCATTTGGGGAATTGATAATCGTAGTCGCGCCCTGGTAAGCGTAGGAGTTCACCGGCGCGTACTGAATTGACGGCTGGTAATTCTCCATCGCGGCGTGATACACATTCTGCTGGCTGGTGCTGTTCGCAATCGAGGCGTCCTTTTTCGAGAGCAGAGCGCCCCCGATGAACCCTGCAGCCAGTCCCCCGGCCCCGATCGCGGCCGGTACCCACAGGGGGCTAGTTTCCGCAGCAGCAGCTGCAATAACCGGGACGACCATCAGGACCGCTCCCTGAGCACATCGCGTTCATTCTTGACCGTCACATAGACCTCCTTGTCGTTCACGGCCGTGGCCGTGCTGGCATTCGTGACATTCAGGGTGAGGTACGGGACCATGTTGTCGAGCGACTGTGCGCTGTGTGCTACGACGACAATCCTTTTTCCCGAAAGGTAGTCGAGGTCCACCCAGAGGTCCGCGCCGGAATTGTTCAGGATCGAGATCCCGTTAAACTCCCCGCGCGCTTCGAGGCCCGGCCTCAGCTGGTCGGAATGTTCCGCATACTGCACCGTCGCCCCAGCAGCCAATGTGCCAATGTTCCAGGTATTTCGGTACCCGGCCCGCTGGCTTCGTTCTCTCAGTGAGCGCATAGAGGCACCTCAAAAAGTATTGAGGGCCCGGTTACGCGCCGTACTGCCGGTGAATCAGGAACGCAGAGTCAACACGGACATCCAGGGGGATGACACCGGTCTTGATCTGGGTCTGGGCCTTGACGGTCATGCTCTTGATTTCGTACCACTGGCCTGCAGTCCAGACCTGCGATGCAGCTGAGGCGCGCATTTCCGTAAAGTCTCCGGCCGTAAGGGTCCGCTCAAACGCATTGCCCTGCCTCACATTCAAGAAAGTGACCGGTACCCGGATAACTTCCGTGATGCTGTTGCCGGTCGCGGCCTCGGTCTGGGTGGCGTCCGGCTTGTACAGGATCTTGAGTTTTTCATCCTGGGCAAGTGCCATGTTGTCCGCAACCATGCGCTTGAGTTTCGGCATGACCTGCGGGTCGGTCGGTGCGGTCGTGGACCCGTCGCCCATCGAGGACGAGTGGAATTCAACGATCGTCTTCAGTACCATGTCCGACGCATCCGTGTGGACGAGCCGGTACGTTCCTTTGAACATTGTTGCCGTTGCCATGATTCATCACCAGGTGCTCGCGGTCGCGTTCCCGCCGCCGAGTCCAAGTCCGCCCAGGAGGTTCCCGCTGCCGAGAACTGCCGTAAGACCGTCCTCTACTGCTTCGACCATGAAGGACAGCGCGACCATGTCGCCGATCTTGTGCCCCTTCGC
>JAQUHK010000102.1 GCA_028683655.1 Alphaproteobacteria bacterium | reverse complement strand
TTGTCCGTCGCGCGAACAAGCGTCGCGACAGCCAATCGTAAGAGGGAGTATAAAACGTGACACGTTCAGTTTGGAAAGGCCCGTTCGTTGACGGCTATATGCTCAAGAAGGCCGAAAAGGCTCACGCTTCGGGACGCAACGATATCATCAAGACATGGTCGCGCCGCTCGACGATCTTGCCGCAGTTTGTCGGTTTGACCTTCGGTGTTTATAACGGCAACAAGTTCCTGCCGGTTTCGGTGACGGAAAACATGATTGGCCACAAGTTCGGCGAGTTTGCGCCTACGCGCACCTTCAAGGGCCACACGGCCGCCGACAAGAAGGCCGACAAGAAGAAGTAAGGGAAGGTAAGTAATGAGCAAGCCTAAAAACGAACGGCGTCTTTCGGACGACAAAGCGATGGCGAAGGCCACCTCGATCCGCAGCAGCGCCCGTAAGCTGAACCTGGTTGCCGCCAGCATTCGCGGCAAGAGCGCAGCGACGGCTCTGACACAGCTGACCTTCGAAAAGCGTCGCGTCTCCGACGAAGTGAAGAAGGTTTTGCAGTCCGCCATTGCGAACGCCGAGAACAATCATGCGCTTGACGTTGACCGCTTGGTCGTTGCCGAGGCTTTTTGTGGCCGCAGCTTTGTCATGAAGCGTTTCCACACGCGTGGTCGTGGCAAAAGTGCCGGCATTGTGAAGCCGTTCAGCAACCTGACGATCATTGTTCGTCAGCGCGCCGAGGGCGAGATTGATGCCAAGAAAGAAGCGCGTCGTGCCCGTGGCCTTTCTCAAAAGGAAGCGGCCGTGAAGGAAACATCCAAGAAAACAACCAAGAAGGCGGCTTCATCGGCTGCTGCGGGGGCTTAAGTCATGGGTCAGAAAGTCAATCCAATCGGAATGCGCATCGGTGTCAATCGCACCTGGGACAGCCGCTGGTTTGCTGGCAAGGATTATGCCGACAAGCTGCATGAGGACATCAAGATTCGTAACTTCCTGTTCAAGAAGCTGGGCCCGCAAGCCAGCGTTGCACAGATCACGATCGAGCGTCCGTCCGGTAAGTGCCGCGTTGTGATCCACTCGGCCCGTCCCGGTGTCGTTATCGGCAAGAAGGGCGCGGACATCGAGAAATTGCGTGGCGAGATTGCCAAGATGACCTCGGCGGAAGTGTCGCTGAACATCGTTGAAATCCGCAAGCCCGAGATTGATGCCAAGCTGGTGGCCGACAATATTGCTGCTCAGCTGGAACGCCGCGTTGCTTTCCGCCGCGCGATGAAACGCGCCGTTCAGTCGGCCCTTCGTTTGGGCGCGCTCGGCATTCGTATCAATTGCTCCGGTCGTTTGGGCGGCGCAGAAATCGCTCGCATGGAATGGTACCGCGAAGGCCGCGTGCCTTTGCACACCTTGCGCGCCGATCTGGATTACGGTGTGGCAACGGCTCACACGACGATGGGCACCTGTGGCGTCAAGGTTTGGATCTTTAAGGGCGAAATCCTTGATCACGATCCGATGGCTCAGGAAAAACGCGCTCTTGAAAATGCGCCGGTCCGGTCGTAAGACACAGGCAAAGAAGGATTTGCACCGCGTGAGCGTCGCAGAAAATAGGATTGGATAAGGTAGGGTAACATGCTGTCACCGAAACGTACAAAGTATCGCAAGGCTCACAAGGGCCGCATTCATGGCAACGCGAAGGGGGGCTTCCGCCTGAACTTCGGGGCCTATGGCCTCAAGGCTTTGGAGCCGGAACGTATCACCGCGCGTCAGATCGAGGCGGCGCGTCGTGCCATTACCCGCGCCATCAAGCGTCAGGGCCGTTTGTGGATCCTCGTGTTCCCCGACGTTCCCGTCTCGCAAAAGCCTGCCGAAGTCCGCATGGGTTCCGGTAAGGGCGCGCCTGAATATTGGGCATGCCGCGTTCATCCGGGCCGCGTGATGTTCGAGCTGGACGGCGTTCCGGCCGCGATCGCCAAGGAAGCTTTTTCGCTCGCTGCGGCAAAGTTGCCCATCAAGACCAAGTTTATTCAGCGCGAGACCGCCTGAGGCTAAGGATAAAGGAAATAAGTTATGGCCAAGACACAAGTAAAAGCCGCCGAAGTGCGCGTGAAGACGGACAAGGAACTGGAAGACCGTATCCTTGAGCTGCGCAAGGAACAATTCAACCTGCGCTTTCAAAAGGCGACAGGCCAGCTTGCCAACACCGCGCGCGTCACCGCCGTGCGCAAAGAGATTGCCAAGATCCAAACAGTGATCGGCGAACGTCAACGTAAAGCCGCCGGATCGGCTAAGTAAGGAGAGATAACTATGCCGCGTCGCGTATTGCAGGGAACGGTTGTGAGTGACAAATGTGACAAGACGGTAACCGTCTTGGTCGAACGTCGCGTTATGCACCCGATTTATAAGAAGTACATTCGCACGTCCAAGAAGTACGCTGCGCATGACGAGACCAACGCTCATAAGGTTGGCGAGGTCGTTTCGATCATCGAAAGCCGTCCGATCAGCAAGAGCAAGCGTTGGACCGTTGTCGAAGAGACGGCCCTCGAAGCCGAAAAGAGCAAGTAAGTAACTTTTAGTTGGGAAGTGGATTCAAGCAATGATCCAGATGGAAACAGTCCTCGATGTCGCGGACAACAGCGGAGCCAAGCAGGTTCTGTGCGTTAAAGTTCTCGGCGGTTCGCACCGGATGACCGCGAAGGTCGGCGACGTCATTGTCGTATCGATCCGCGATGCCATCCCCCGTGGCCGCGTCAAGAAGGGCGATGTGCATAAGGCCGTCATCGTCCGCCAGAAGTACCCGCTTAAGCGCGAGGATGGCAGCGTGATCCGCTGTGACCGCAACGCTGCGGTTCTGATCAACAAGGATAAGGAGCCCGTCGGCACCCGTATCTTTGGGCCGGTGATGCGCGAATTGCGCAACCTCGGTTTCATGAAAATTATTTCGCTCGCTGAAGAGGTGCTGTGATGCCCGTTAAGTGCAAGATCAAAAAGAATGACAGCGTCGTTGTGATCGCTGGCAAGGACAAGGGCAAGACGGGGATCGTCAAGCAAGTGATGCCTAAGGAATCGCGTGTCGTGGTCGTCGGTGTCAACCGCGTCACCCGCCACACGAAGCCTTCGCAGACGGATCCTCAGGGCGGGCGTAAGCTTGTCGAGGCACCGCTTCATATCTCGAATGTTGCTTTGATTGATCCGAAGGACAGCAAGGCCACACGCGTCGGGATCAAGGTCGAGAAAGATGGTTCCAAGGTTCGTGTTTCCAAGCGTTCCGGCGAAGTGATCGAGTAAGGGAAGAGAGAAAAGCCATGACGGCAAGAGCAAAAGATAAATACACGCCGCGTCTCCAGACGCAGTATAACGAGGTCATCCTCCCCGAGCTGATGAAGAAGTACGGCTATACCAACCGTATGCAAGCGGCTCGTCTTGAGAAGATCGTCATCAATATGGGCGTTGGCGAAGCGGTTGCCGACAGCAAGAAGACGAAGAATGCGGCCGAGCAGCTGGCGTTGATCGCGGGTCAGAAGCCCGTCATCACCAAGGCGCGCAAGGCGATTTCGACCTTCAAGCTGCGGACTGGTCTGGGCATTGGTTGCAAAGTCACGCTCCGTCGCGAAAAGATGTATGAGTTCCTTGATCGTCTGGTCAATGTCGCCATGCCCCGCATCCGCGATTTTCGTGGCATCACGACCAAGAGCTTCGACGGGGGCGGCAACTATGCCATGGGCCTGAAGGAACAGATCGTTTTCCCGGAAATCGATTTTGACAAGATCGACGAAATCCGCGGGATGGATATTGTTATTTGTACGACGGCCGAAACGGACGAAGAAGCGCTCACCTTGCTGCGCGGCTTCAACATGCCGTTCCAAAGCTAAGGGAAGGAAAGCGTTATGGCCAAGAAGGCAATGATCGAAAAGAACAACCGTCGCCGCCGCATGAGCAAGAACAAGGCGGAGACCCGTACGGCCCTTAAGGCGATGATCATGGACAAAGAGACGTCCATCGAAGAGCGTTTTGATGCCGTCATGAAGCTGGCGAAGATGCCCCGCAACTCGGCAAAGGTGCGTATCCGCAACCGTTGCGAGATCAGTGGTCGTCCCCGCGGTTTCTATCGCAAGTTTAAAATTTCGCGTATCGCGTTGCGTGATTTGGCTTCTGCTGGCCAGATCCCGGGCGTGATCAAGTCGAGCTGGTAACGAAAGGATATCGGATATGTCATTGACTGATCCATTGGGCGATATGTTGACCCGCATTCGTAACGGACAAATGGCGAAACTCGCCACCGTCGAATGCCCGTCTTCGTCATTCCGCAAGCGCGTTTTGGACGTGTTGCAACGTGAGGGCTATATTCGCGGGTTCAGCGAAACCCAGCGTTCGAACGGCCAGCCGATGCTTGACATCGAGCTTAAATATCACGAAGGCGTCGGTTGTATTCGTAAGATCGACCGCGTTTCCAAGCCTGGTCGCCGCGTTTATGCCGGCATCAAGGATTTTGGCCGCGTGTTCAACGGTTTGGGCATTTCGATCCTCTCGACGCCGCGCGGCGTGCTTTCGGACAACGAAGCGCGTAGCCAAAACGTCGGTGGCGAGATTTTGTGCCGCGTATTCTAAGGAAGTTGAGGTTCTATCATGTCGCGTGTAGGAAAACATCCGGTTGCTCTGGTTCAGGGCGTGAGTGCCGAGATCAAGGACGGCGCCCTTGTCGTCAAGGGTAAGCTGGGCTCGCTCAGCCTGCCTGTCCATCAGGAAATCGACGTTACCATCGTCGATAACCAGATTGCGGTCCAGCCCAAGACAAAGACCATGCGCGCGCGCATGATGTGGGGCACGACCCGTAATAACGTGGCCAACATGGTCAAGGGCGTCAGCGAAGGGTTCAAGCGCGTTCTGGATATCGAAGGCGTTGGTTTCCGTGCCGCCGTTCAGGGCAAGGATTTGGTGATGCAGCTTGGCTTTAGCCACGAAGTGCGCTATCCCATGCCTGCCGGTATCGAGATCAAGGCCGAAAAGCCGACCCAGATTTCGATCTTCGGGTTTGATCGCCAGAAGGTGGGTCAGGTTGCCGCCGAAATTCGCGGGTTCAAGAAGCCTGAGCCTTACAAGGGCAAGGGTATCCGCTATGCCGGTGAACGTGTCCGCCGTAAGGAAGGCAAGAAGAAATAAGGTTTTTTAGTCGGGCCGCGCCCTGCATAATGGGGCGGCTTTGGGGAGTATAAAACGATGATGAATGCCAAAGAACTGCACGAACGCCGCAAGGTCCGTACGCGCTACCAGCTTAAGAAGAAGACGCCTGTCGGTCGTCCTCGTCTTTCCGTCCACCGCACGGGCAAGAATATCTATGCCCAGGTGATCGATGACGTGAACGGCGTGACGCTGGCCGCCGCTTCGACCCTCGATGCCGATCTGCGCAAGGCCCTTAAGACCGGCGCGGACAAGGCTGCTGCTGCCGCTGTCGGCAAGCTGGTGGCCGAGCGCGCCAAGAAGGCGGGCGTCACGGCTGTCGTGTTTGATCGTGGGGGCTATGTCTATCATGGCCGCGTTGAAGAATTGGCTCAGGCCGCGCGTGACGCGGGCCTCGAGTTCTAACTGTTCAAGATATAAGGGTAGGGAATAACATGGCGAAGCCAAAGAAATCAGAAGAGAACCGCGAAGAGCGTGAAGGCAGCGACTTGATCGAGAAGTTGGTCGGCATCAACCGTGTCGCCAAGGTCGTCAAGGGCGGTAAGCGTTTCGCGATGGCCGCTTTGGTCGTGATCGGCGACGGCAAGGGCCGCGTCGGCATCGGTACAGGCAAAGCCCGTGAAGTTCCCGAGGCCATTCGTAAGGCGACGGAAGCCGCCAAGCGCAAGATGCGCCGCATTCCGCTTCGTGAAGGCCGTACCCTGCACCACGATGTGCGCGGCGAATATGGCGCGGGCAAGGTTGTGCTTCGCTCGGCTCCTGCCGGTACCGGTATTATCGCGGGCGGCCCGATGCGCGCCGTTTTTGAAGCTTTGGGCATTCAGGACGTTGTCGCCAAGTCGGTCGGCACTTCCAACCCGCACAACATGATCAAGGCGACGTTTAACGCGCTGGATCAAGTCGCCAGCCCGCGTTCGGTTGCGATGCGCCGTGGCAAGAAGGTCAGTGACATTCTTGGCCGCAAACAAGGCGAACAGACCGAAAGCAAGGAAGCGTAAGCAAGGCTCGTAGAAGGAAAGATAGGTTGTGACCATGGAACCGAAGGCTGAAAAGAAGACAGCGACTGCCGCCAAGAAGCCAGCCGCGCCGAAGAAGACAGAGACGAAAGCTGCGGCGAAGCCTGCCGCCGCCAAGCCTGCCAAGAAAGAGGCTGCGGCCAAGGGGGCCAAGCTTGTTGTTGTCCAGCATGGCAGCACGACGGGTGTTAAGCCCGGCATGAAGGCAACGCTCGCCGGTCTTGGTCTTGGCAAGCCCCGCTCGCGCCGCGAGCTGGAAGATACGCCCGCCGTGCGCGGCATGATCCGCAAGGTACGTCACCTTGTGCATGTCGAAGGCGAAGCATAAGTTTTACTTTAGGTACGAAGAAGGATTAGGGACATGAAACTCAACGATTTGCGCGATAACCCCGGGGCTCGCAAGAAGCCCATCACCGTCGGGCGCGGCATTGGTTCCGGCAAGGGCAAGACCTGCGGACGCGGCGTGAAGGGCCAGAAGGCTCGCTCAGGCGTGTCCATTCGCGGGTTCGAGGGTGGCCAGATGCCACTCCATCGTCGCCTGCCGAAGCGTGGTTTTAAGACCATGTTCCCGAAGGATTATGCCATTTTGAACATTGGCCGCCTTCAGGAAGCCATTGACGATGGCCGCATCGACGCCAAGGCGACGATCACCGAAGATATGCTGCTGGAAAACGGCGTTGTCTCCAAGTCCGCCGACGGCGTGCGCTTGCTGGGCAAGGGCCAGATCAAGGCCAAGATTACGATCGAAGTTGCCGGGGCTTCCGCTTCGGCCATCGAAGCTGTCGAAAAGGCCGGTGGCAAGGTCACCGTTTTGGCCGCTCCGGCGCAGGAAGCTGCCTAAGCTTTTTTCGAGCAGAGGTTAAGATCAAAAAACCCGATGGGCGACCATCGGGTTTTTTAATTGAGGTGAAACTATTAGATGCCCGCCTTTTTCGTTGAAAACTTCGCGGGCGATTGATACGACGCCTGTGGAACGAAGCCCAGCGGCGTCTGAGCGACCGGCCTAATACCGACCGCCCGATGAAAGGGATCACGAGTCGCGCCGTCTTCGTCGTTGCGAGCGACCGACCTGTCCTCCGAAGCCTTGGCGTAGGAGGAAGGGAGCGCGGCAATCTAGTCCATCTGTTGGAAACTTGGGGACTGGATCACCACGTCGCGCTATCGCGCTCCTCGTGATGACGTAGCGGGTTTTTTCATCGGACCGTTGGGATAAAATGAATCATTTTATGCGATAGCGACTCTCGTTTGACAGAAGG
>JAQUHK010000101.1 GCA_028683655.1 Alphaproteobacteria bacterium | reverse complement strand
GGTCGTACCAGCGTTGGGACGGCGCGATCTGATGGGGGGCGGTACGAAAAATTTGACGGGGCCTTCGGCGGCGGTCGGAAGGGCGTGGCTCATCGAACCCAAAGAGGCCATGGTCGCGCCTAACGTTGCGTGTTGCGTAAGCTGTGAGGTCGAGGAAAAGGACGGTAAGGGCGCGTTAGCAGCCAGCACCTTGCACATCATTTCGTTGGTGTGCCACTCGAAGACATTCTGCTTGTGCTGTCGCTGCCGTTCTATATCGTCGATGTGCATGGCATAGCTATGAGCCACGGGGGCATAAGCAAAAGCAAATCCAGTCGCCGCATCACTTGCAAGCAGCGTGTTGCCGTGCCTTTTTTCCTTAATAGATGAAGTCGGGACTGTGCCAAGATATGATGCATCCGCAAAGACCCATGGTGTTTGCTGTATGTCAGGTCTGGCCAGATTGGCATTGCGAAAAAAGCTGAAGCTGTCGGCGCGGAAAGGAATTTCCTTTTTGTAAGGCCAAGCTTCGTATTTTTCCAGCTTAGTGCCCTTGAAGCGTTTTTTCTGTTCGACATCAGAGTACCAATGCGTATTGAGCGTATAGATGGCCGAATGCTGATAAAGCCTTCCTTTATCTCGAAAGACGATAACGGCGACATCGTTAGGGATAGGGGTGTATTCGTCTTGGGGAACAGGGGTGAACTTCACGGCCTTCAGATTGGCGGGCAAGTCCATCGCATCGCTGCTTTTAAGGGCGACCCCGCCAGCGCGAACGTGATCGACGACGTAATGGGTGCACATTCCGGTCATGGCCGAAGCGGCCTTCGCGGTTTTGTTGTCATAGGCGCGGGTGATGCGTGATTTGGCAAACTTAAAAATTTTAGTCGCAGCCATATTCGGTGCATTCGGATCAAGCTTGTTTGTCGCCTTGACGCGATAGGTTGCGAGTGGGGGAGGCTGCGCGACAAGGTTCTCGACCGGAGGATTTTTATAGACGTCAGCTGTTGTGAAAAGAGAGGCCAGTGCAGAGCGCGCTGAAAAAGGCAGAGCGAAAACCGCCGTCGCCAATACGGTAAAGGCAAATCTTTTTATGTAAGAGAACCACTTATTCATAATTCTCATTCCTAAAAAGGACAGCACTATGCTTTCTTGATACTATTCTGTTGGCTAATAATACTTTCAGCAAGAACTAAGGCGCGTCTCGGCGTTAACCATAAGCCGCCTGAAAGGCAGCGTTTTCAATAAAATCAGGTTAGAGGCTTCTCGATATCGGCGGCGGGCGTTCCGATGGCGGTGGCATAGTGGCTCAGGACCTCGTGTAAACGCTGGGGGCGCACGGGCTTGTTGATGTAATCATCCATGCCGCTGGCGAGGCAGCGGTCTTTGTCGCCTTGCATGGCATCTGCGGTCAAGGCGATAATCGGGGTATGTTTATCAGTTCCCTTTTCAAGAGCGCGAATATGCTGGGTGGCTTCAAAGCCATCCATTTCCGGCATCTGGCAGTCCATAAGGATAACGTCATAAGTGTTGATCTTGACAAGCTGGACAGCCTCTTTTCCGTCAACCGCAAAATCCGAGGCACATTCCAGTTTCTCAAGGATCGTTTTCATCAGCAGCCGGTTGACGGGCTGATCCTCGACAAGCAGGACACGGAGGCCGGGATAGGTCTGATCCGTAAGACCGGTGAGTTTGACAGTGGGCGCATCAATTTTCGGATTTTCCGAAACAACGGTCCGTGTGACGAGGCCGATCGTGTCAAGCTCGCGCCGATGTTGCCACAGATAGTTCATCATGTCGTGGAGCTGTGAGGAAAAGACCGGCTTGGTAAGAACGCCGGAGACAGCGCGGGCGTGAAGATCGCGGGCCTGAAGGGTCAGGCCGTGCGGCGCGCTGAGAAGGACGAGCAGATCCTTGGCTGCCGAAAGATCTTTGATGGAGTCGAGGATGGCGTTCCATTGTCCGGCTGGCAAGTCGGCATCGAGCAAAAGGAAGTGGTAGGGATCATTGGTGGCGACTCCGCTGGCCAAGGCCTTGACCACGGATTGGGAGTCGCTGAGAATGTCGGTCCGAACCCCCCACGCATCGAAGATTGCCGTCAGGATATCGCGCGATGGCGGATAGGATTCAAGCAGCAGAACCCGAAGCTTTGTAAAGTCAGTCGAATCCGTATCCCTTTCGATTTGATTGAGATCGGGATCAAGGTGTGTCGTGAACCAGAAGGTCGAGCCTTTGCCGATCATGCTCGTGACGCCGATTTCTCCCCCCATCAGCCCGACCAGTTTCTTGCTGATGGTCAGGCCAAGGCCGGTGCCGCCGAACTTGCGGGTCGTTGATTCATGTTCTTGACTGAACTTGTTGAAAATATAGGAAAGCTTGTTTTCGGCAATGCCGATGCCGGTATCTTCCACTTCGATGCGGATCAGCGATTTGTCACTTGTCACGAGCTTGATACGCAAAATGATGTGACCGACTTCCGTGAACTTAAGGGCGTTACCAAGAAGGTTCATGATGACCTGCCGAAGCCGCAGGGGATCGCCCTTGACGTTGCGGGGCACCGCAGGATCAATATCCACTAAAAGCTTCACGCCACGATCGCGCGCTTTGGCATAAAGAAGGTCAGTAATAGCCTCGATCGTTCCTGTGAGACTGAAGGGTATCTTCTCAATGATCAATTCGCCAGCTTCGATCTTGGAGATGTCGAGGATGTCGTTAATAATATCCAAAAGACTTTCTGCCGACTGGCGGGCGATGTCGATCCATTCGCGTTGCTGCTTGGATATTTCCGTATCGAGGACGAGGGTAAGCATGCCCAGCAAGCCGTTCATCGGCGTACGGATTTCATGGCTCATATTTGCCAGAAAATCGCTTTTAGCGGCATTGGCAGACTCGGCATCGTTTTTTGCCTGTTGCAAGGCGATTTCATTTTGCCTGCGCTCGATGACAAGTGCTAACTGGTTGCCGACTTCCTTGAGAATATCCAGAAAGTGAGGATCGACTTTGCTGAGACGGTTTGTGAAAAACTCGAGAATATAGGTGGCTTTACCGTTGAGCAGGATAGGAAAACTGAGCCCTGACTTGATAGCGGGCATGGGCAGCTTTTGAAGACGGGGCGAGTCCGAGACTTCCTGCGCATCGCCGATCCATATGGGGGAAAGACGTTCCCAGGCCCTGCCCGGCAGGCCCTGACCTTCGAGGAATACCGTTTCTTCGGTCACGGCGATAAACTCGCCAAAGCGCGACGTATCCTTGGCAAACCATATCTTGGTGGAGCGCAGAATATTCTTCTTTTCATCGACGGCATAAGCGTGGCCTAGCGGAAAGCCGATATAGTTGGCGACAAGCTCAAGAACCGTCGTTATGGCAATGCGAATATCCGATGTCCGGTTTGCCGTGGCAGCCACGCTTTTCAAAAGAGCCGTCGTGCGCGCCTCCTGTTCGGCTTGCTTGCGGGCCATGATGATTTCTTTTTGGGCTCTCTCCATGCTTTGCACATAACCGGCGAGCTGCATTTCCATATATTCTTTTTCGGTAATCCGCATCGCCAGATTGCTTCGGGTGGCTTCAAGCTCGCTTTGCCAGCGGCGGATGCTGCGCAAGGCATAGAACCACGCGAGCAAAAGAAAGCTGCCACCGGCGAAAACCAGATAAATGCTGGTGTAAATGTTTTTGGCCAGATCAAGCAGCCGTTCTTGCGAGGAGCGTAGCGACGTGTTCGTCAGCGCAAGCAGCGATTCGGAATAGGCTTGCTTGGCTGTCGCATAATGGTCGCTTTCCATAATGCTGCGTGCTTGGTCGATTTCGGCCTTTCTCAGGTGGCGAAAGATATCGGACTCGATGGTTTCTATGGTGTTATGTTGTGTCGATGCGCTGTCCGCAGAGGACGATTCTGCGTGCTCGCCATTCTCGTCACTCGACATGATGCGTTGCAGGATGAAGTTAAGATAGCCAGCATTGTTATAATAGGTATCAAACCAGCTTTGTTCCTGTGTCACCGTGCTCATATTCAGTGCGCGGTATTGCGCGCCATCAAGATAAAGAATCTCCTGACTAAGCTGGCTTGTTTCCAGATCATAGCGTATGCGGTTTGTCAAAAAGGAATAAACGTAGGCGCTGCTGGCCCCAACCCACAAGATTCCCAGAAGGGTCATCACCATTGAAAAGATCAGGAGCCGTCTGGGAAAACTATTAAGAGTTCCTTCGCTCGTAGCCTGGTTGTCTTTTCTGTTGGCGATGATTTGCAGAATCAGGATAGCGATGATGACGCCGAGAACAAAGCCAAGCATCGTCAGGCCTGATAAAGGCAAATCGGTAAAGGAGGTAAGGATCGACGGTGAAGTCATTGGAAATCGTTTCAATGTGAAGTTGTTTATGGAAATCTAGTCGATCTATTCTTAATGGCAGTTTAAAAATACGAGAGTATTTATCTTGGCTGCTGCCCGTTTTTTATGTTCAACGCTTTTACGATAAAGTAATAATAGTTTTCTAAGACATCATATCGGACATTGGCTGCGAGGGTGGTATGCAGAGTTTGGCATTGGCTGGCGGAAAGGACGAAATCGAGAGTCTCCTCGATCGGGTCATCGCGTTCGACCCGCATTTCCTGCTCCTTTTCGCGGCTCCCTCCCTTTTACAGGACGAATCGATTAAACGGCTGATTTCCTTTAAGCTTGAAGGGCGCCAGTTTATCGGCTGTTCGACTGCGGGCGAGATCAGCGCACAGGGGCATCTGGCTAACACTCTTTCGATTTTGGCTATGCGTTTTGATGCGACCGAGGTCAGGACGGCAACGGCAACGGTTTCTTCTTCCGCTCAATCGACGCAGGCGGGGGGCCAGCTGGCCGAATCGCTCAAGGGGCCAAAGCTTCAGGGGGTGATCGTCTTCACCCCCGGTATAGGCGTGAACGGCGACCACATTGTCGAGGGGATCGTCTCGTCGCTGGGACGCCAGATTTCGTTATCAGGTGGCTTGGCGGGCGATGAAACGGCGTTCAAGTCGACCCAGACGATCTGTAACGGCGACTTTTACACCGACCGCCTCGTCGCTGTCGGCTTTTATGGCGATGCGATTGTCTTAAGCACGGGATCGGAAGGCGGCTGGCGGACCTTTGGTCCGGCCCGTCGCGTGACCAAGAGCGTCGATAATGTTCTCTATGAACTTGATAACAAACCGGCTCTTCAATTGTATAAACAGTATCTCGGTGAAAAGGCGCGTCAACTTCCTGCAAGCGGGCTGGCCTATCCTTTCGCCTTGTTGCGTGATGATCGCACAACATCCGGCTTGATCCGCAGCGCCTTGAACATCGACCATGAAAACGAGGCCCTTGTCATGGCCGGTAATGTCCCCGAAGGGGCAAAAGTTTGCCTGATGCACGCCGACGTCTTTGCCCTGACTCAAGGCGCGGCTCAGGCGGCAGCCGAAGCCTTGAGGACTCACGACGGGCCGGAGGAAAACGGCTGTGCGCTGCTTGTCTCCTGTGTCGGGCGTCGCATGGTCTTGGGGATTGATGTCGATGACGAGGTCGAGGCTGTCGTCGATTCTTTTCTGCCGGGAACGCCGCTGGCTGGTTTCTATGCCTATGGCGAGATTTGTTCGGCTGGCACGTTGGGCAAGGCCGAATTGCATAACCAGACGATGACCATCACCTATATAACCGAGCGGAGAGGCTGATGTTACGGTCGCGTCGTCTTGTACGCCAGTTCTCCAAATTGCTGGGCTTCGAAGATGCAGAGGCCCGATTTCTGGAACTGAAAAAAGTTCTGGAAGACAAGAACCCCGTGCTGGCGGATGTCTATGGCGGGATGCTTGGCCAGTTGCCGAACTTCTTTGACAGTATCGAGCAGGTCTATCAACAATATGAAGAAAACGTGCGGATGGCCTTGCGAAATCTGGAACTGAGTTCCGGTGAGCTGAATGACGCGAATTATACACTTGAAGAGCTAAATATCGCGATCAACGCCATGCTCGATACGTTGGGGCAGGGGCTCCTTTTCTTTGACGAGAAAGGGGTTTGTTCCGATGTGTTTTCGCGTGCCTGCCTGACGCTGCTTGAAACGAACCCGTCCGGCAAGAACATCACCGACATTTTGCGCCTATCGCCCGAAAACCGGAACGTGTTTATCGAGCTTTTGCACATTCTGTTCTCGCGCAAAAGCCAATTGACCTTTGACGAGGTTATGTCGCTGGCTCCGTCCTCGTATGCCCACAGTCAGGATCTCTTCGTTAAACTTGGCTATAAACCCGTTTACGATTCTGGCGGTGAATTGGTGCGGATCGTTTTGATCGCGACGGACCAGACGGGCGAACGGACGGCCATGCAAAAGCTGGTTGAGGGAACCCAAGCGCAAGAAGCCCTGATCGCCGCCAAGGAGGTCGCGGAGCGCGCCACCGCGGCCAAAAGCGATTTTCTGGCCAACATGAGCCACGAAATCCGCACGCCGATGAATGGCGTTTTGGGCATGTCGGACCTTCTTTTGGATACGGAGCTGACTCACGATCAGCGCGGCTGGGTCGAAGCCATCAAACGCTCGGGCGAGAATCTGCTCGACATCATCAACGATATCCTTGATTTCTCGAAAATCGAAACGGGCAAGATTAAGCTAGAGCGCATCGACTTTGATCTTTTCACGCTTCTCAATGAAGTCACTGATCTTGTCGCGCTCAGGGCGCAGGAAAAGGGCCTTCAATTGCTTGTGGATTTGCCGCTTGGTGAGCAGCGTTTCCTCTCCGGCGATCCCGGGCGGTTAAGGCAAATCCTCCTTAATCTCGTCGGCAACGCCGTCAAATTTACCGAGGTCGGCCATGTCGTGATCCGCCTTCGCGTGCATCAGGAAGCCCCGCGCAAATATCGGGTCCAGTTCATCGTCGAAGATACCGGCATCGGCGTTCCCACTGAAAAACTCAACTATATTTTCGATAAATTCTCCCAAGCCGAGGAAGCCACAACCCGCAAGTTCGGTGGCAGCGGGCTGGGGCTTGCTATCTCCAAGGGGCTGATTTCCCTGATGGATGGTTCGATCAGCGTGACCAGCCACGTTGGCAAGGGCTCGCAGTTCATGGTCGAAGTTTTTCTTGGCGGTGCCGAAGGTGGCGCGATCCCAGAATTTGTCGTCTCGAGTTACAATCTCAAGAACGTGCGTTGTCTCGTCGCCGACGAGTCCCAGACGGCGGTGGATATTCTGGACTCTATGCTCAAATTCTGGGGCATGCGCGTCGATTCCTGTTCAACCCTGCTTGATGCCAAAAGCATGATCGATCAGGCCGCGCAGTCGGACGATCCCTATCGCTTTGTTTTCTCCGATTACCGGCTGCGCAGCGGCGAGACGATGGAGCTTGTCAAACGGATCAAGCCGCTTGAGATCGGTGCCCATCTGCATTTCATCATGCTTTCGGCCTATGGCCAGGTTGTGAATACCGAGTTTGCTTCCAAGAACGGTTTCTCCGGCTATCTCCTGAAACCGTTTTATCCCGACCATCTGCGTGGCATGTTGCAACTTCTTTTGGAGGCCGAGGA
>JAQUHK010000011.1 GCA_028683655.1 Alphaproteobacteria bacterium | reverse complement strand
GACGGATGTTCGGAAAATCAAATGCCTTAATCGGCTTTCTTTTCGCGGCTTCTGCGTGTAGGATATAGCTATAAACCCCTCTCTCCAAGCCAAAGATCAGAAAGCTAGAACTTAACCAGCGACGGCGTGCGCCGTCCTTTGCTTGGAGTATTAGCTATGTCTAACGAAACTTATACGAACGAACCCACTATCCGCCCCAACGAGAGAATTCTTCGCATCCGCGAAGTTCTCTATCGCACAGGGCTCAGCCGTTCCGTCTTTTATCTGCATGTGAAAGACGGAACCTTCGCAGCTCCCGTGAGGATCGGAAAACGCTCTGTGGGATGGGCTGAAGGGGCTGTCCAGAAATGGATTGCCGATCAAATCTCACAACCAAGAAAGTGAGGTGCAATCATGATCTTTATAGACTGGGTCACGGCTGACCTGCCCTATGAATGGAAAGAAAAGATACTTGGCGGCTGGTTTATTGAGTTTGATCGGGAAGAATGTTTCAGAAAAGAAACCGCCCGAAGGCTCAATGTTAAAGGAGCGCATGGTTCAACCCTTGCTATTCGAACTCATGTTAACTTCAAGAAAAAGAAACGGCTAGAGCTGTCGGGAAATCCGATAAAGTTTCTTCAAGGACATAACGTGTTTGGATCAGGAGACCTTCTCTCCCTCATGAACCAAACGTTTGACGTTCTGTGCGCGGGATGCTCTCCGACGTTGGAAGGATACTCTTCCGAGGAAATTGAAATCCTCAAAGAGGCCCATCACTTCGTTGGACAGGGGCCGTTTTATCAAGTCACGCCAACGGAAGAAGAGCGCAACCAATGGGCAAGAGGAAACTACAGGATCAGTCGAATTGACTTAACCGCAATGGTTGAACTCGCCTCCCGCGCAGAGGTTCGCGCTGTTCTTAACTCTCTCAGAGGAAGGGCAACCATTCACAGGCGCGGGGCAGGAAGCTGGTATGACGGGACGCTTTATTTTGGCCTGACAAATAAGGGCAGTCGCGCAACGCCTTGGATGATTAAGGGGTATTGCAAGGCGGACGAAATGAAACTGAACGAAGTTCCGAAGAACATTGATGACTTCGACAAGCCAAAGGCGGCGCGTGAATGGGGAGGAAATCTGCCCGACGATATTCCGCACAGGGATGAGCTCTGCGCTTGGGCTGATAACAAACTTCGCGTTGAACTAACGCTTAGGACAGCGGCCCTCAGAAAGCACGGCTTGCAATGGGCGCATAGCTGGACGCAAACAATCGCGGATGAAGTGTTCAAAAGCTATCTGAAGCAAATGAATATCGGCGGGATTGTTTGTGACGCTGTCGAAGACAATCCCTCTTTGTCCTTGAGCCTTCGCCGGACGTTCAGCGAATGGAAACGCGGGGTCGATGTGCGGCAATATATGAACCGTCAAACGTTCAGTCGCCATCGTAAAGAGATTTTGGACATAACCGGATGTGACATATCCGGCGACCCATTGACCGAGGCCCCGCGCCTTGATCTGCAAAAAATCTTGGTTGATAAAATCTCTCCGGCTCCCGTTCCCGCGTGGGCTTTGGGTGAGACTGAGGACATACCGTTTTGAGACCTTGCCGGACGTTGGGGGCTGGCCTCTCGGCCTTCCCCTTCGCTCGGTGGACAAAACGGCACAGATAAGGGGCGCGGCGGCCTGAGCCGCGCTCCTTTTTTACCTTGCAGGGGGTGGGCACGGACTATCCGCCAGAGCCCAAGATTGGCAGGGGGTCGGCAAAGACCCCCTCGGATTTCCCATTTGCCGCTGCATTCGTCCTATTGGTTTCTGGGGCAGACCTTCCCGCCGCCTCGTTCCCCGCGCTCCAAGCTTGCCTATGGCTCCAATTTGAAGGCTGGCGGCGACGCGGGGCTCCGCCGCGCTTCAGCGCGGCGGGTCGCGAGCAAGCCGAGCCAGAAAGTGCAGGGTCAGTAACACTGCACTTTCTGTAACAGAATGAGACATGACAATCCGCCCTTAATGTGGCAAAAATATCTATAATCATTTATCTTGGGATAAGTAGCTATGAAGGAACGCAAGATCAAAAACCTAATTCGCCGATCTGTTCGCTCCATTCGAGGCGTTTCGATAGAAATGCCCAAGGCTGAATGGGTTTCAGCATTATCAGACTTTGGTTTACTTGGGCTGGCAATTTATGGGTTGTTCTTTACCGGAATTCCCCGCGAGGTAGCAGAAGCGCTAAACAAGGAACTCGCACAGCTAAAGACTGAAAAACAGATTATTATGACACAAGTCGAAGCGCTTCAAAATAAAGAAGCTTTTCTTCATACTGAAGTTGAGAAATTATCAAGCGTTCACAGCGAATATATTCAACGAGTAGCTCAAACATTTATCCCAGCCTATGCAAAAGAACTTTTTAAAACAGCAGACGAATGGAAACTGATTGCCGAAAAATCAACCCAAATTGACAAGATGCATGATTGGATAAAGCAAGTTGATGTGATTGAAGATGCAATTGCCAAGAAAGATTTAGAAGATGTTGAACTCAGCAAGCTTATTATCCAAAAACAACAGTCAATCCCAAAGGCATTTCATCATGATCATACTTTGTGGATGCTTAAATCAGGAAACTTTGGGGAGAAGCGTGAAGACACTACTGCATATAAGAAATTCTTAGACGAGTTTAAGAGTAGCATTATGACGACCGAGGCTCGCAAAACAGGCTTTGATCTTGTCATATCATCACTTGAGATTGAACAAGCAAAGTTATTAGCCCCAGACGATTTTGAGAAGCTAAAGAACTTCATTGTTTCCTATACTAAAAAACATTCCGAGATTTATAAGAAACAACTCTTGATCAAAATCAGATTAGATCAATCGGCAGGAGAGATCGAGGCTGAAGCAAAAACTATCGAAAGGAACCTAGCCGTCTTTCAGGATGATATAAAAGCGTTGGAAGTTTCCTTGCGCTCATTCTTTGACGGTTTATTATCCAGCTCCATGCGGTAAACTAATGACGCATTTAGCTAATGACCTTAAAAAGCTGCTTCCCGAACGCATCAACATGCTTGCAAGCATGATTGAACGAAAACCAGAGAGCTATACCACTAATTGGGCAAGCACAATTGATGACGCATTTTCTAGTTATACCAACACAAGCACTATTAATCTTATTCAGACATGGAATATAGCACTGATTGAATGCGGTTGGCCTTTTCCTGCCTACGCCGATCTTCGCAAAGAGATTAAAGGATCGTTGCGAGACTTCGACTTTCTTCAGCACCGCTCATACCTTAAAGAAATTTCATCGCGCATCCTTAATGGGCTGAGCATCGGCATTATTGCATTTATCGGGCAACAACTGCATGACGTTAAACGCGAGAAGTTCTGCAATTTTTGGCTTTGTCGATTATTCAGCAAAAATAGGGCTGACGTTTTTTCATATTTATATTCTCACCCATCACTAAAAGACAAACGCCAGCTGATAGCCGATATAAAGAAATCATATCAATATGGGTTGTGGTCTGCATGCATATCAACCACATTCCCTCTTTTGGACGCTATTCTAAGAAATTATCTTGAAACAGAAAGCCTTCGCGTGTCACTCCAAACATTGCGAAAGGCTTTTCACGATGCTGGACTAAAGTTAGGAGATCTGATGCCTGGGCATCATAGTATTGGCGATATTTATGAAAACACAGCCTATAAAAACAATACCGCAAGATCAGTGGATGAGGATTTAAGGCTCATCGGCATTTATCTTTCATCGTTTTTTCACTTCACGGAGCAATATTATGAGTGGCACGAAAGCGCTGCCAACGAACCCTCTTCTGTTCTAAATCGTCACGCTGTAATGCATTGCGCATCTTCATTTGGCACAAAAGCTAACGCAATTAAATTTCTAACCTTTCTTGATCTCACCTTGCGTCTTGAAAAACCTCTTCGGATTATGATAAAAAAGGATACTGTTTTATCCCATACTTCTCCACCCTAAGCACCGCAGCCACCCGCACAGACACTTGACTTTGTCCTGTAGGATCAATAAGTTGGGCTTATCAGTTGTCGAATTGTTTTGATCCCTGAAGGCCCGTGCCTCCATTGGAACATCTTGATATGTTGCCCCTCCCCAAAGGATGGGGCGGGGGTTGAGGATAGCTTGGCTAGGCCTCTTTGGGGGCGTAAAGAACTGGCTCTTTCGTTTTTTTCCAACAGATGTGAGATGATGCGGCGGACTTTTTTGATTGGGCTTTTGGGGGTCGGCTTTTGCTGTTTGGTGGGCGGGTGCGCGATGCAACGAGCGGCGGATGCGCAGGAAGCCCAGCAAAAGATGGTTGGCCTGTCCAAAGAGCAGGTCTTCTCCTGCATGGGGATTCCTGTCCGCAAAGCCAGCGAGGGCGATGTTGAAATCTGGTCCTATAAATCGACCAATGGGTGGGTCGAAAAGACCAAGAAAACGACTTCAGCCACGTTCAGCGGCTCGATTGAATCCGCTCTTTCCTTTGGCGACGAGACACGTGAGCGGCGGTTCTGCACCGTTCAGATTGTCATGAAACAAGACCATGTCGCGGCGGTTCACTATAACGGCCCCACAGGCGGCTTCCTGACAGAAGACGAGCAATGCGCCTATGCCGTCAGGAATTGCCTGTAACGAATGAGCCGGAAATTTCAGCCAGCACATCCTTCAGGATCGCGATGGCTTCGTCGCAATGCTCGCGCTCGATGATAAGTGGGGGGAGAAGCCGAAGCGTTGTCTCGCCGACAGCATTGACGATAAGCCCCCGCTCTAACGCGGCAGTCAGGACCTTCTTCGCAACAGGTTGCGTCAGCTCCAGCCCCATCATCAAGCCAAGGCCACGCGTGTCTTTCAGATGAGCACCGAGTTCGCTTTGGGCTTTACTCAGGAAATAACGCCCCATCTCCTGCGCATGGGTGCAGAGCCCGTCTTTCTCGATCGTCTCCAGCACCGTCAGAGCCGTGGCACAGGCCAGCGGGTTCCCGCCGAAGGTCGTGCCATGATCGCCTGCGGCAAAGACCGAGGCCGCCGCGCCGGTCGCCAGACAGGCTCCAATCGGAAATCCGCCACCAAGAGCCTTGGCGAGGGTCATCACATCCGGCGTCACACCATAATGCTGGAAAGCAAACCAGTGGCCGGTCCGCCCGATGCCCGTTTGCACTTCATCAAAGATCAGAAGAGCGTCGTTGGCATCGCACAGAGCCCTCGCTTCTTGCAGATAGGCTGGATCGGCGGGATAGACTCCCCCTTCACCCTGCACAGGCTCCAGCATCACGGCGCAGACATCCGGACCCATGGCTTTTTGTAAAGCGGCGACATCGTTATAGGGCACATAATCAAAACCCGTGAGCATCGGCGCGAACGGCTTTTGATATTTCTCTTGAGCCGTAGCAGTGACCGTCGCCATCGTCCGCCCGTGAAAAGACCGCTGGGCCGTGATGATCCTGAACTTGTCCGTCCGCCCGTCTTTCTTGCCGTATTTGCGCGCCAGCTTGATCGCAGCCTCGTTCGCTTCCGCGCCGCTGTTGGCGAAAAAGGCTTTGTCAAAACCGCTGATCGCCAGCAGCTTTTGGGCAAGGCGCGGCTGTGGAATCGTATAAAATATGTTAGAGGTGTGCATCAGCGTCGCGGCCTGTGCCTGCACCGCAGCGACAAGCGCAGGATGGGCATGACCAAGAACATTCACGGCAATACCAGCCAGAAAGTCCAGATACTTCTTGCCGTTCACATCCCAGACATAGGGCCCCTGCCCGCGCTCTAAAACCACGGGGAGCCGTGCATAGGTTCCCATGACGCAATCATGATCCATTTGTTTGATTTGTTCGTCCGTATAGGTCGTCATTTTACATCTCCACCATGGTGCCGATACCTTGATCTGTGAACAGCTCGACAATCAGCGCGTGTAGCATCGTGCCGTCGATAACGTGAACCGCGCCGACGCCACCGCGCAGCGCGGTGATGCAAGACTGCACCTTCGGGATCATGCCTTTGTCGATCACGCCACTGCCGACCATCGCCTCGGCCTCAGGAACGCTCATGCGCGAGATCAGCGAGGTCTTGTCCGCAAAGTCGCGATAGATGCCCGTCACATCGGTCATGAGGATCAGCTTTTCTGCCTTAAGAGCTGTCGCCAGCTCGCCAGCAACCGTGTCGGCATTGACGTTGAAGCTCTCGCCATTCACGCCTGCCGCGACGCTGGAGACGACGGGGATATAGCCCTTCTCGAGCAGCGCGTGGATCAAGCTTGTATCCACCTTGACGATCCGCCCGACAAAGCCGATGTCGCCGTTCGCTGTCTCCTTCTCTGCGGTGATAAGGCCGCCATCCTTGCCGCTGAGGCCCACAGCCTGACCGCCTGCCTTCTGGATTTCCGCGACGATATGCTTGTTGGTTTTGCCGGAGAGAACCATCTCGACAACTTCCATCGTCTCGCCATCCGTCACGCGCAAACCACCGACGAACTGCGATTCTATGCCCATTTTCGTCAGCGCCTGATTAATGTCGGGCCCACCGCCATGCACCAGAACGGGGCGGATACCGACACAGCGCATCAGCACAACATCTTGCATAACGGCGGCTTTGGTAGCCGCACTCGTCATGGCATTGCCGCCATATTTCACAACAACGGTTTTGCCTGCGAATTTCTGGATATAAGGCAAAGCCTGAACGATCAGGTTGGCCGCGACTTTATAACTGATGGGTCTCATGGCATGGTTCCTTTTAGGTATGATAATCGGCGTTGATTTTAACATAGTCATAGCTGAAGTCACAGGTCCAGACGCTCGCCTCTTCTTCGCCTCCATCCCCCAGATCAACGCGGATGGTAAGCTCCGTTAGCCCCTTCATCGTCGCGGAGAGCGCAGCGGGATCAAACGCTGTCGGTTGCCCGTTTGCAAAGACTGTTTCTCCGGCCAGCATCACCGTCGCCAATGTTGGATCAAAGGCTACACCGCTGCGCCCCGCTGCGGCAAGGATACGCCCCCAGTTCGGGTCATTACCAAAGATCGCAGTCTTGACGAGCGGCGAGTTTGCAATGGTCTTGGCAACTTTCATCGGGTCGGCACTGCCGCGCACGACAATTTCGACAAACTTGGTTGCGCCCTCGCCATCCCGCGCAATTTCCTTGGCAAGATAGGTACAGACATGCGCCAGCGCGGCTTCAAATGCGTGAGCCTCCTCGCTCGCCTCAACAAGCGGCGCGTTGCCCGCAAGGCCGCTCGCCAGAATAAGCACCATATCGTTCGTGCTGGTGTCACCATCGACGGTGATCGCGTTGAAGCTTTTGGCAGCCACACGTTTCAGCATCTTTTGCAGCAGGCTTTTCCCGATTACGACATCGGTTGTCAGAAAGCCAAGCATCGTCGCCATGTTCGGCTCGATCATGCCCGCGCCTTTGGCAATGCCGCCGATGCGCACGGCTTTGTCGCCCAGCATGATCTCAACGGCGATTTCCTTGGGCCGCGTGTCGGTCGTCATGATGGCGCGGGTCACATCGCTGCACGAGCCGCCATGAAGCGCGGCGGCAGCACTTTCAATGCCGCTCGCGACTTTGTCCATAGGCAGTGCGTGCCCAATCACCCCCGTACTCGCGCAAAAAACGGCATCTTGTGTCGTTCCCAAAGCCTGCGCCGTCAGACTGCACATCGTCTTTGCGTCAACCATCCCCTGCGGCCCGTTACAGGCGTTCGCATTGCCCGCATTCACGACAATCGCACGCGCCGTTTCGTTTTTGATCGTTTCCTGATTAAGCAAAACGCAATGCGCTTTCACGGCATTGGTTGTAAAAACGCCAGCAGCGACAGCGTCCTTTTCACAAACGATCATTGAGAGATCACCGCGCGTAGAATCCTGTTTAATGCCGCAATAAACGCCCGCAGCCTTGAATCCCACCGGAGCCAGAATGCCGCCTTCAATTTGTTTGTAAGTGATGCCCATATCTCGCGCTCCTTCTTTTTACGGCCAGAGTCCAGCAAAATCGAGTCCCGTTGTTTCGGGAAAGCCGCACATCAGATTCATATTCTGAATCGCCTGTCCCGTCATGCCTTTGATGAGGTTATCAATCACCGAGAACACAATCAGACGGCCCGTCCGTTTATCGAGGGCCAAACTGATATGACACGCATTCGATCCCGCGACATGCTTGGTGGCAGGATAGGCTCCTTCGGGCAGCACCGTCACGAAAGGCTCGGCCGCATAGGCTTTTTCATAAAGAGCCTGCAAATCACCGAAAGACGGCATCGCGCTTTTGTCTTTCAGGTTCGCATAGGCCGTCGTCAAAATGCCCCGCGTGATCGGCGCGAGATGCGGCGTGAAGGTGAGCGTAAGTTTCTCACGCACCACCTGCCCCAAAATCTGCTCCATCTCTGGCACATGCCGATGCGCACCACCGGCACCATAGGGCCGCATACTCTCGTTCACCTCGGCAAAGTGCGTGTCGGGCCCGAACTTCGACCGCCCCGCGCCTGATACGCCGCTCACGCTGTCGATAATCAGGCTTTGCGGATCAACAAAGCCGCTTTGCAGCAATGGCGCCAGCGCGAGGATCGCGCCCGTCACATAGCATCCGGGATTGGCGATGAAGGAGGCCGCTTTGATTTTCTCTCTGAACAATTCCGGCAATCCATAGATCGCTCTGGGCAACAAATCCTGCGCACCATGTGGCATCTTGTACCACGTCTCGAACGCCGCCACGTCTTGCAACCTGAAATCCGCGCTAAGGTCGATGATTTTTTTGCCCGCCGCCAAAAGCTGTGGCGCGACCTTCATCGCAAGACCAGCCTCCCCCGCCAGAAAAACTACATCACAATGTGCAATGGCCTTGGCCGCATCAAACGGCTCGCAAACCAGCTCCGTCCGCTTCGACATGCCCGCAAAAGACGAAGACAGTTTCTTGCCCGCCGAGCTGTTCGACGTGACATAGCTCAGCTCGACCAGCGGATGCGCCAGCAAAAGCCGCGCCAGCTCGCCGCCGCCATAGCCCGTGACGCCGACGATTCCGGCCTTGAGTAAAGAGGTTTGCGTCATGACAGATTCCTTTCCGTGATAATCAACAGATTAATGCGTTAACGCCCGCTTGGAAAGCGGCAGTACAGATCAACAAAAGAGGGATTTAGACAACAAAAAGAGCGCGCATCAAGCGCGTCGGATCAAAGAGCGAAAAAGAGTCCGTGTGGTTGTCATAGAGGTACCCTACAGGGAAACAGGAAGGAGAGTAAAGAGAAATTGTATTAACCATCCTTTCTTCTTGAAGCCCTCATCAAGACCCATTACCGTTGCGCGATAATTTAACCCAAAGGATTATCTATGGTTACAGAAAACAAATTTGTCAGCGCATTCAGAACATGTGCTTCTTATCTTTTGGCTGCAACTGGTGGAAGTCTCCCCAGCCTCGTGTTACATGTAGGCCTTCATAACAAGCCTTTAACTATGGCTGCACTTGTTGGCGGATGTCTAACGTCACTCGGCACCGTCGCAGCCTTCCACAAAGCACCAGCTGGCTACGTCGAGAATACGCTTGTCGGTATTGGGTATACAGGAACAGCTTTAAGCCTTTTTACACTGTGGGCCACATCCGGCTATACCAACGCTTCTGCCGCAATTTCCAGTGCAGCGATATTGGCTGGCGTACTATGCGGCACCATTGCAGCCTGCCTTTTGCCAAAACGGCCAGACATATCTCAAACACGGCCCACACGGTCACTTGAAGCCCGATAATCCCCCTTGCAACTAATTCCCCGCTTGCGTACCGGGCGGATGCGGGACATAATCGAAGGGTGGCAGGCTTTTCCTGCCCCCTTGATTTTTGGAGCAACCATGTCGGTTCTTATGAACAACCTATCGCGACGACGCCGATCAGACCTTGTCTGACGGATGTGGCGCGTGGCCGACTGAAAATCTCCCTCTCATTTCCATTTCCAGAAGACATTTAAAACCTCGCTTCACCGCGCTGTGAGGCTGTTTTCTATTTTATTCATTCAAGGACAAACAAAATGCTCACCATCGCCCCCTCATCCGACCTGACCACCTCTGCTATCAAGCCGTGGTTTCCTCAAACGCAAAACCAAGGCCCCATCCACACGGTCGAGGTCCTACACGATCCAGCTTGGATTCACGCCGTCTTCAGCCTGCATGAGCAAGTCAGGACTGAAACGGCCCACGGCAAGACCCCCGTGCTTATCTGCAAAAGCGAAGCCTATTTTCTCGACCTTCTGTCGGGCAAGACAGGTCTTCTGCTCGGCGGATTTGCGGGCGGAGAGCTGGCGGGCCTCACGGCCCTGAAGCTATGCGATACTTTTGCCAAGGCGTGCGCCGAGGGAATCATCACGTGCACCGACGCGGCGCAAACGCTTGCGCCATCCTATCCGAACGGCCCCGTCGTGATCATCCAGTCCGTCTGTGTCTTGCACCAGCACAAGAAAAACGGCTTGTCGCAATATCTTCTTCCCAAAGCCATCCAGCAAGCCAAGGAAATGGGCTGCACCGACGCCTTCGCCCAAGTCGCCGCGCATAACCAGGCCAGCCTCAAGATGTTCGAGAAGGTCGGCTTTGACCCCATCGCGACATGGACGAACGATTACGAGAGGGTTCTGGTTCACAAAGCCGTATAACCTGCTCTTGCGAACCCCTTCATTTCAGCCTACGGTTGCCCGTCATTTACGCGTGGAGTCTCTGTTATGTTGCTTTGGAGCCTTATCGGTATCGTGCTTTTCCTCATTGCGCTGTGCGAGGTTTACACCTTCCGCACGGGCGTACCGACCGTCACCTCCAATCCCTCCGTCCGCCGCAAGATGATTGAAATCTTGAAAGAGGAAGCCGACCGGCACAACGGCCCCTTACCTTTTCAAATTCTTGATTTAGGATCTGGCACTGGCAAACTCGCGCTTGAAATCGGACGCGCCCTTCCCGATGTCGTCGTCACGGGGATTGAGATTTCAGTTGTCCCCCACCTGCTCTCACGCCTACGCAAGCTCCTATGGGGTGTGAAGAATGTGCATTTTGTCCGTAAAGATTTCTGGACCTATGACGTTTCGAGCGTGAACGCCGTCACCCTCTACATTAACGATGCCATCCGGGCCCGCGTTGCCGAAAAGCTGAAAGCCGAGCTCACCGCTGGTACGCTCGTCATCTCAAACGAATCCCACCTTCCCGACTGGACCCCCATCGCCACCCACGACAAAATCGGCCTCCTGAAAGTCCAGATGGTTGTGTACCGTCAACCATAGAAAAAGGGCGCGAAGCTAGGTTGTTTGAGAAGAACGGCATCCATCCTGAAAAAGCTACGACATTTTGACAGGGCTCGCGCCTGTGAGCGACTGCGCCGCAGAATCTTAGGAATCCTTTAACCCCATTTCAGCGCTCCAATCAATTACAAGGCTTGCATTTGAAATTAACTTGTTTTTCAACTTCCTCAATTACCATACACGAAATGTAAGAACAAATTTGTAATTGTCAACGACAACCTAGAAAAGGGTATAGGTATGTGCAGAAATATTTACAAAAACATCTTCCTGTCATCAATCTTTATCATGCTGGCTGCTTTGTCTGACGTTTGCAACGCTTCCGACTTCGCCCCCCCTCATAATCATAAATCCGTTGACGTTTCTTCAAATTATAAGCATCAGTCTCTTGACCAGTACACCCAATCCATCGAGGATGACCTCAATGCCTCAGATGCACAGACAGAGTACAACATGGCTGCGAATAGAGCAGAGGTTATTTTAGCCGTTAACGCAGCCTCTGCCGGAAAATGCGACGCTGCTCGCAACTATCTTCTTGCAGCTCACGAAAAAATGACAACAACTTCGGGGCAATATGCTTCAAACACTGCATTGCCCTATCTTTATGCCCAGAGCATCGTTGATAAGGAATGCCCTCTTGAAGCGGAAGAGAGTCCACCTTCTCATCAGTCGGCGGATTCCTTGCGAAAACACTCTAAAAACACAAACCAAGAGGAAACCCCTTCCCTCTCTTCGGCAACTGTCGTTAAAAACTGCGGGCATATTGTCGATCTTGCCTTTTTCCCAAAAGAATCCCACACCTTCAGATACTTCGGCAAGGATCGTTCTCATCGCAACGCCTTTCCTGCAGTAATGTCAGACCAAACCTGTGGCTATACAAACAATATGGTCGGGACATCACCTGTCATGACGGGGACATTGTCCGATAAGATAGGG
The DNA here is from genome assembly GCA_028683655.1 of Alphaproteobacteria bacterium. Taxonomy (GTDB): domain Bacteria; phylum Pseudomonadota; class Alphaproteobacteria; order UBA9219; family UBA9219; genus UBA8914. Next base: position 18,719 of record JAQUHK010000011.1, on the reverse strand, counting down.
GGAGAAAAAGAATTTGGAACCTACTCATGCTGGTGTGACGTGCTGGATAACGGCGTTAAAACACTCCGTGTTACAGCCTCTTTGACGAATGGCACAAATTGGGCTGGTTACGGGGGGGCGACTAGCGTTCAGGTTTTCCCGACAAATGAACCCCAGACCCCATCGAAAAACTCGGGTGTTTCCTGTAGAGAAAATGGAAAATTCTATGCTGATGGGGCATCCTATACTTCTACATGTAACGAAGGCGGATATGGAACCATTGAACACACCTGCACAAACGGGGAGATGGTTATTAATGACTCGTGCCGTTATGACGGATGTATAGATAAAACTCGTTCAGGCGTCTTGCATCCGAATGGCACACAATGGTTAGAGGAGGATGCCTGCAACGAAGTGCACAGCGACGGTTCTTACAAAGGGAATGTCAAGTTCAAATGTGACAACGGGCAAGTCATTTATGTCCATGACTGGTGCACAGCGACATCCGTTAGTCCAGTCATGTTTCCTAACTCAACCGAATGCACTATCCCGAATGCTAGTGAAACGATAAAGAGCGGCTTTGCTGTATCACGCAACTGTTATGGATATTATGGTCATACGCGCGGAACGATCACCTTTGCCTGCTCGCAAGACGGAGAAGACGCTAAGCTAAATGTAAGCCTTGGAACTTGCAAATAGTGAACACCCTACCCTAAACAACTAGGTGCTCACCCCATAACTCGTATTATTTATTCGAGCGGAGCCCCGTCTCCCTCATGTCATGTATGCCACGAAACGGCTAAAGCCGATTGGAGACACTGTTCGTCGGCATACTTGCCGCCAACGTCGGGTTGAAGCCGAGGTTGGTTGTGGCATACGGCACCATCGCACTGACAATCCAACTTTTCTGGTTGAAGCAAAAGAGGCGTTAGAAAGGGGGTCAGCGAGAGAGGCTTTGAATAAAACACGCATCCCAAAACTGGAGCCATAACTTGCCGTTAACGATTTAACTCGCACAGAGACTCGCACAAAGCTGATTTGAGGCCTTCAGAACACCATCTAAGTATTTGATTTAGATGGTGGGTGCGACAGGGATTGAACCTGTGACCCCTACCATGTCAAAGCTTAAAACGTCAACACATACAACACACTAGAAACCACCTCTTGACGAAACCACCCCATATTTTTCGCACAAACAGAGCGATTGTGTTTTTCTGAAACACGGTCACGATTGTGCTTGTCTTTGCTAGATAGACCTGATCCCTATCAATCACTTCCCACTGGGCGACGCAATGTGATTGTGCGGTTAGGATGCCCAAAGTGGAGCGAGCTCCTCGGCCTGAGCAAGCACCATCTGCACAGCAGTGTCCTGAAGGTCAGGCGGATAACCAAACTTTTTCAGCACGCGCTTAACTTCAATTCGAAGCTTGGCCCTCGCGCTTTCGCGATGCATCCAATCCACGGATACGTTGCCACGAACCGAAACCACAAGCTCGGTTGCAATAACACGCAGAGTTTCGTCGCCCATTAACTGAATTGCGCTGTCGTTTTCGGCTAGTGCGTCATAGAAGGCGATTTCCTCGGGTGTTAGATTGTGTTCCTCGCCACGAGCCCTTTCCTTTTTGATGTCCTTAGCTAGTGAGATGAGCTCTTCCAACATTTGGGTCGCTGTGATGGTGTTGTTGTGGTAACGCCGCATGGCATCTTCCAACCGTTCACTGAACTTCTTCGACTTCACAAGGTTGGATTTCGTGCGAGATTTGATCTCGCCATTGATCAACTTTTGCAAAGCCTCAAGCGCAAGGTTGCGTTTCTTCATGCCCTGCATTTCTGCTAGAAACTCATCGGACAGGATAGAAATGTCCGGTGACTTGATCCCCGCAGCCGCCAGAATATCGACGATTTCCGTCGAAACGACAGCCCGTGACACCATTTGCTGTACGGCGATGTCGGTTTCGGCCTCCGTGCGGCTCTTACCGGGTTCACTCTTAATCAAGGCGGCATTGATGGCTTGGAAGAAGCCGACCTCATCCCTGATCTTTGCGGCCTCGGCAGAGGTAGCGGCCAACGCATAGGCGCGTGTTAGGGCCACCACTGCATCAGGGAAACGACGGCGGGCTTGCTTCTTGCCTTCTTGTGTCTGCTCTCTCGCTGCGTCCTTTTGTTGCAGATCAAGGATCCACTCCAGGGCCTCGGCCATGGCCGAAAGCCTTGCCGCCGGACTACCCCTCAGTCCTGAGAGATAGTCAAACCCGTGGAAAATATCCTGAACGACTTCATAACGGCGCAGCAACTCCTCGACAGCTTCAGCCTCATCGATCCCTACCTGATTCTGATCTTCCTTGGTATAAACGGACAAAGCTTGCTTAAGGTTATGGGCAATGCCGATATAATCAACGATCAGCCCGCCGGGCTTGTCGCGGAAAACGCGGTTCACACGGGCGATGGCCTGCATGAGACCGTGGCCATGCATCGGCTTGTCCACATACATGGTGTGCATGCAAGGTGCATCAAAGCCGGTGAGCCACATATCTCGAACGATCACGAGCTTGAGCGAGTCCTTGGGATCGCGAGCCCGTGTGGCGAGCAAATCACGCCGCGCCTTTGATCCGGTGTGCTGTGCCCATTCAAGAGGGTCTTTGGCGATATTGCCGGTCATCACGATTTTGATCGCGCCTTGCGTATCGTCTTCTGAATGCCAGTCGGGGCGCAGCTTGATGATCTCGTTATACAAGCCAACACAAATGCGGCGGCTCATGCAAACGATCATGCCTTTGCCGTCCATTGCCTCGGTGCGCTTTTCAAAATGATCGACAATATCAGCGGCGATATTTTGAAGCCGAGCCTGCACGCCGACCAAAGCCTCAACCCGAGACCATTTGCTTTTCTTTTGCTCCCGCTCGCGGTCTTCATCGTCCTCGGTCAGCTCTTCGACTTCGCCATCCAGTTCTTTGCTCGCGTCATCATCAAGCGAGAGCTTGGCGAGGCGGCTTGCGTAATAGATGGGAACGGTGACTCCGTCCTCTACGGCGCGCTGGTTGTCATAAACGTCGCTTTAGTCGCCAAAAACAGCCGGATTGTTCACATCCGCCTTTTCAATCGGCGTTCCGGTGAACCCGATGAACGAGGCGTTCGGCACGGCATCGCGTAAATGCTTGGCGAAGCCATAGGCAATGTCGCCGGTTTTCCGGTCAAGTTTGGCCTTAAACCCGTATTGGCTGCGATGTGCTTCATCCGCCATCACAATGACGTTTGAGCGGTCAGTAAGAAGTGGGAACGAATCCTCACCATCGGCGGGCAAGAACTTTTGAATGGTCGTGAAGATAACCCCACCCGAAGGAACGGCGAGCAACTTACGCAAAGACTCCCGATCATCGGCCTGCGCCGGAGCCTGCCGCAAAATGTCTTTGCTGCGCGAGAATGTGCCGAACAGCTGATCATCCAGATCATTACGGTCGGTCAGCACAACGATGGTCGGATTTTCCATCTTGGTCTGCGCGATCACATAACCCGCATAAAAAGCCATGAGCAGGCTTTTACCCGATCCTTGCGTGTGCCAGATCACACCGACCTTGCGGTCCCCGCCCTTTGCCGTGGCATCAAGTGTACAAGAAACGGCACGGCGCACGGCATGGTATTGATGATAACCGGCAAGGATCTTGAATAGGTTTTTACCGTTGCTCTGAAACACCGTGAAATAGCGGATCAGCTCAAGAAAACGATCCCGCGCAAACACACCATAAATAAGCGTGTGGAGCTCTGGCGCGCCCTTAGGGGCGATCTTCTCTCCATCCACAGTGCGCCAAGGCATAAAGCGTTCAGGATCGGCGGTCAGGCTCCCGATACGGGCACTCAGCCCATCCGAGATCACAAGAGCCGCATTGGTGCGAAAGAGCGAGCCGATCAGTTTTTTGTAAGCCTGCAATTGCCGGAAGGCATCATCAATCGTCGCGCTTTCATCCCCCGCTTTTTTAAGTTCGATTACTGACAAAGGCAGGCCATTGACAAAAAGGACAATATCAGGGCGGCGATTGTTTCTATCTTCAATAATCGTGAACTGATTAACGGCCAACCAGTTATTCTTTTGATCCGTCCAGTCGATCAACCACGCGATGTCGTTTTTAATGGTGCCATCGTTTTGCCTATATTGAACAGGCACGCCATCAACCATCAGGCGGTGCAGGCGACGGTTTTCTTCGATGAGCGAGGGAATCTCAACCGCAACGATCTTGCGCACCACATCGTCTAAAGCATCAGGCGGCAGTTGAGGGTTGATAGCGGTAACAGCGGCGCGAAGCCGACTAAGCAAAAGCACGTCGCCATAGCTGGCGCGCTCGGGAGCCTTCCCCTCCGGCGCAAGCTCCGGCCCATGAGCCACACCCCACCCAAGACCAGAAAGCCATTCCAGCGTCGCTTGCTCAATTTCGTTTTCGGTTAGGGTCATGGGTTCTCCCCCCAACGGCAAAAGCATGATATGTCGAAATATGTGCGATTTTTCGACATATCAGCGCAATATGTCGATTGTCTCAACATATGAGCTAACCGCATGATATACATAGCAGGAATCATCATACTACCTCGCCAAAAGGTCAAAAAAGGCCTTATTAATATAATACTTTTCACGCCCAACCTTGATAGATGTAAGAACGCCCATTTCCTCAAGTTTAGAAAGATAAACAGAGGCTGTTTGCCGTTGAGCGATACCCGCTTCCTCCAGAAACTTAATCTTGCAATAGGGTTGGCGGAAAATAACCTCGATTAAGTCTGTGGACCCAAGTTTAGGATCAACCGCGCGAATTCTTTTCTGCGTCTCGTCCATAAGAGAACGGATACTCAAAATACGTTCACGAGTTGTTTGAGCCGTTGTTTCAATCGCCTCGAGCATATAAAGAATCCACGGTTCCCACTCACCGTTTTCAGTTACACCCCGCAGGTTGGTGTAATAGTCCGCTTTGTTTTCGATAATGTACCGCGAAAGATACAGAACGGGAATGTCGAGAATGCCGCATTGGTTTAAATAAAGAATATTTAAGATACGCCCTGTGCGGCCATTACCGTCTGGAAAAGGGTGAATGGCTTCGAACTGATAGTGCATGATGGCCATCTTAACCAAGGGGTCCAAGTCATCCTCGGCATAAAGAAAGCTTTCAAGATTGGCCAGTTTGTCGCGGATGATACTTTCGCCCTCGGGGGGAGTATAGATAATTTCTCCAGCAGGGTTGGTTAGCTTTGTACCGGACAAACGGCGCACGCCATCGTTCGATCTTTTGATGATACGGAAAATATCTTCAAAAAGGCGCGTTGAAAGGGGCCGCCCTTCTTGTTTTATGGCGTTATATCCGCTCCACAAAGCGTCTTTGTAATACAGGACTTCTTTTGCTGTCCCGCCTTGATCCACGCCTTCGTCGGCGAAAGCGCGATAAAGATCATCGTTGGTGGTCACGATATTCTCGATCTCACTTGAAAGCTTGGCTTCTTGCAAACCAATCGCCTGAATCAACACCGATTGATTGGGGATAAGCTTGCCCGAGTCATTAAGTTTGGCAAGAGCCGTGTTTGCCGTGATCGCTTTTTTAAGAACAGCCTTTGTTTCAAGCTCAATGCCCAGTGGCGGCAAAGGGGGCAGATCATTATACGGTATATTACGGTCAAAGGTCATTGGATACTCCTTGTAACATATTTCTAATTTCTTGTTTTTCTTTTACCAACCACGCCAAGCCACAGCCAAGACCAGAAAGCCATTCCAGCGTCGCTTGTTCGATGTCGGATTCTGTTAGAAAACTCATGCCGACACCTTATGTTTTTTATTGAGAGGATCATAGCCAGCTTCAACCTTGACTGTCGCAATAACATTTTGAATCCTCTGTAACTGCTCAATAGATGGACTAATGAAATCTTCTCCAGAAATTATTTTATGCAAGGCAGATAAAATTTTACCCTCAAGCTGCCGTTGAACCCAAAGAATCTTTCCAAATTGTTGCTTATCAAAAGCAGCCATTTCATCTTTTGACAAGGAGGCATCTAATAGCTTTTGAATTCCTTCATCTTTGTACCATTCCATTTTTCTAACATCAGTGCGCCCCATAAAAAGCAGTAGTGTTGTTCTGAGAAAAACTGCACGATAAACAAAAATTAGCGACCATAAATACTCCCCAACGTAGGGACGAACATCTTCTATATCCCAAGGAGACAGATTTATGATTTTATCCTCAGACAAGTCCTCAAATAGGTCGACAAAAGTTGGGTCATCTTTTGCCTTTTTGTATTCATCAACGGCCAACAAGTCGACAAATCCTAAAATAGCGGGCAGTTTCCTGCGAAAATCAATCAAAGAACTCCACACATAATCAACGGCTTTTAGCTTTCTTTCCATTGCCGCTTTCTGACCTTCGGCAAATGAGGCATACGCCGTGGCTTGAAATGTTGCCTGCCTAGATAGATCGGCTTTTAGTGTTTCCATCTGTTTATCATATTCATGTTGAATACTGCTCCTTAATCGCGCGCTAATCCATTCTTGAGATACCCAAACCAACATGCCAGAGGAGAGCGCTGCCGTGACAATCGTAAAGAGGATATCCATCATGCACCCCCAACCATTTTCTCAGCATCGGGGATGCGGATTTCGCCGGAGATGAGTTTGGGCAGGAGGTAGTCTCGCATATGCTCAAGCCTTCTTGTTTCAACAGAGATGGTGACCATTTTTTCCAGAAGTGGGTTTGATCGTTTGGCAAATTGTTGAAGGATGCTTTCATTTGGAAATACAACGGTGAATTTATCGATGTCTTTCTTACCAAGATGTGCAACCGTTGTTCCAACCTGCGCGTTCTCTTCTTTGGCTAAAAGAGGGATCAAACTCTCACGCACAAAAACCTTTGAATTATGTTTGGGTCTAGCCACAAATAGTCGCTGATTCAAATACGCTGTTTCTCCCATCCAATAATGGGCCCGAAATTCCGCATCCATCCCAACAACAATATCACCCGTATTAATTTGTTCGGCTTTCGGATGCTGTTCATCTGTATAAAAAGTCGGACTATACGAACTTAAATCTCGAATCCTTATTAGAGGAAGCCCACGTTTTTCCTGATTAAACAATTCAGACTTGAAAGGAGCCCCATTAATAATATCTGCAATGTAGTATACCGACTCAACACTCCACCCATCCGGTATATCGCCGAGGGCGGAGGGGAAAAGAGCGGCGGTCTCGGCATCCATGCCGAACGGTTCTCGGCCTTCGCTTTTGGCCCTCACGGGGTCAAAATCAACAAACCAGCTTTTAAAGAGAGCCCGCGCCATCGCCTCCAGCGTCGCATTCATCTTCCGGTTCAGCTCGATCTTGTCATCCAACGCACCCAACACTTCCGCAATTACGGATTGTTCTTTTTTGTTTGGAAGATAGATTGGAATTTTGTCTAAGTTTGCCTTTGTTAGCTTAGGAATGGTTGAGCCAGTTAAGAAAGAATGGATATCTGCAACCTGCAATGCGTAACTCAGAAATCTTATATTAGATTTTCCATTTTCCTTGAGTACATGTGCGTGGTTGTTTACCCAGAATTTTCCGTTTGCAAGAAAAGCTATCGGCGTTTTTCTGGTTTTTAAGTTTTCCCCATCCTCTGCAACCAACAAATACAATCCATCGAACAAATAATCATCTACGTAATCAACGATCCCAGACGCACCATAATAGGGATATTGACCTAGATTTCTCTCCGATCCTTTGACGGGCTTGCGCAAAGAATCCAAACTCTCTGTAACGTCGGCTAAACAACATTGCTTCCACTCACTCATCGCGCCCACCCTTCTTTTTCTTCTTCGCGGTGGTTTCGATTTTCTCCAGCTGTTTGAGGCTGCGCTCGAAATCATTTTCTACGGCAGATGGTGCGGTGGCTTGCAGGGCTTTGAACTTGTCGAACTCTTTGTTCGCGTGATCAACGGCGGCTTTGTGCGTTATCTTTCCGGCACTCGTCAAAATCTCTCGCTCAGACAGGCGCAGGAAATCATCCAGCTTGGCGATCCAATCCTTCATATACATGGGCTTGCGGTTTTTGGCTTGCAGCTCGGCAAACTCCAGATACATCGTGACGATGCGGCCCAGCGTGTCTAGCTCATCCTCGTTCAAATAATTTTTGGCAATCGCAACATCGGCGCGTTTGGGCGTGGCCCCTGTGTGTGATGTTAGCCCCATGAGCGGCTTACCCGCATCGGCGCGCTGGCGGATCACTTCGGCGGCGGTGTGGCCATGCGCAGCCCAGTGCATTTTGTTTTGAATGACGGCAAAGAATTCTTGTGACGTTTCGGTGTGTGCGTCGTAATCAATGCTGGTTGCGTAGATCTCCAGAACCTTTTTCCAAAACACTTTTTCCGATGAGCGTATGTCGCGTATGCGCGCCAAGAGCTCTTCAAAATAATTGCCCCCGCCCGCCTGTTTCAGGCGTTCATCATCCATCGCGAACCCCTTGATCAGGTAATCGCGCAGGCGTTGTGTCGCCCATATCCGAAACTGTGTGCCGCGATGCGATTTAACGCGATAACCGACCGAGATGATCACGTCGAGGTTGTAGTGGTTGGTGTTGTATTGTTTGCCATCCGCCGCAGTTGTCCGGAAAATCCGGACAACTGAACCCTCGTCAAGCTCATGTTCTTCAAAGATATTCGAAATATGCTCGGAAATGGTGCGTTTGTCCTTTTGGAACAAATCCGCCATTTGCCCCTGTGTAAGCCACAGGCTTTCATTAACCATACGTGCTTCAATGCGCGTTTCCCCATCCTCGGTTTGATAGAGGAGGATCTCGCCGCTGTTGTCGGGGGAGGATGGAAGGCTGGATTTGGTCATTTCTCAACCCCTCCCAACATTTTCAGATTCGATCTGATCCGTGCCGTGAGTTTTTCGCTTTCGGCAAACTGGGATTCCAGTTCCGCGACAAGGCGGGGAAACTTGATTTCAAACGGCTCGTCATCTTCCTCTGCCGCTTCGCTGCCGACATAGCGGCCCGGGGTAAGGACGTAGTTGTGCCCTCGGATTTCCTCTAGCTTTGCGGCTTTGCAGAAGCCCGCGATGTCTTCATAGGCTCCGGCCTCTTTCTCACCGCGCCATGCGTGATAGGTATCGGCAATCTTTTTGATGTCATCGTCGGTTAGCTCGCGGCGTGTACGATCCACGAGCACGCCCATTTTGCGCGCATCGATGAAGAGGATCTCACCCTCGCGCCCACGAAAACCATTCGGTCCCTTTTTGCGCGCCATAAACCACAGACACGCCGGAATTTGCGTGGAATAGAAAAGCTGCCCCGGCAAAGCCACCATGCAATCGACAAGATCGGCTTCGATCAAGTTCTTTCGGATCTCGCCTTCGCCCGACTGGTTGGAGGACATGCTGCCATTGGCGAGAACTACGCCTGCGCTGCCGCTAGGCGACAAGTGATGGATGATATGTTGCAGCCACGCATAGTTCGCATTGCCCGCTGGCGGCACACCGTGTTTCCAGCGAACATCCTCGCGCAATCTCTCGCCACCCCAATCGCTGATGTTAAAGGGAGGGTTGGCCATGATGTAATCGGCCTTGAGACCGCGGAACTCGTCGCGGTGAAAGCTGCCCTCGTTGTTCCAGCGAATGTCCACATCGATTCCGCGCACGGCCATGTTCATCTTGGCCAACCGCCATGTGGTGTTGTTCATCTCCTGCCCATAGATGGCTATGTCACCCACGCGCCCACCATGCGCCAGAACAAACTTTTCCGACTGTACAAACATGCCGCCTGAACCGCAGCACGGATCGAAGATGCGACCTTTGAATGGCTCCAGCATCGCAACCAGCGTTTGGACGACGCTGCGGGGCGTATAAAACTCCCCTCCCCGCTTGCCTTCGGCTCCGGCAAAGCCGCCGAGGAAATATTCATACACGCGGCCCAGAACGTCTTTACTCTTCGCCGCATCGCCGCCCATACCGATAGAGCTGATGAGGTCGATTAATTCACCCAGCATTTGTTTGTTGAGCGCGGGGCGGGCGTAATCTTTCGGCAGCACGCCTTTCAACGATGCGTTGGCACCCTCAATCGCCATCATCGCTTCGTCGATCAGCTTACCGATGGTGGGCTGTTTTGCATTTCCTTGCAGGAACGACCAGCGCGCCTCCTTGGGCACCCAGAAAACGTTCTCCGCCGTGTAGTAATCGCGGTCTTCGGGATCTTCGCCTTCCTTGGCAAGCGCGGTGTGCTTGGCTTCGAAACTGTCGGAAATGTATTTCAGGAAAATCAGGCCGAGGGCGACGTGTTTATATTCGCTGGCATCCATGCTGCCGCGCATTTTGTCGGCAGCCAGAAAGAGCTGTGCCTCAAACCCCAGATTGGCCCCGTTACCCGTCTTTTTTACCGTTCCAGCCTTTGCCGCGCGCGCCATCCCCTAATGCCTTCCCTTGAAACACCCCTGCCCCATTCTTTAAAGCGAGTCTAGGGCCTATCCGTACATCTTATGGTGTCTATGTGTCGCTGGCAACAACAGGAAGGGACTTATATACATGAAGACGGCAGGCATCGAAGGCAAATAGTCCTAACGCCTCGCCTATCAAAAACACGGGGCGTGGTTACAGAGAAACCATTTGTCCCTCGCGCATCGGAACATATCCCTCGCCAAAAACTTTCTTAAATGTGAGCTCTGCTATTCTTCCTGTGCAATGTGTTGGCGCGATCAGGGACACCCCTTCGTTTTTCAACGCCTCTGCACAAGCATAAACCTCCTGCGTTGTCGCGTGCATAAGATGAAGTCCGCCGATCACACCATAAATTGGGGCACCAAACAATTCCTTCGCTCTTTTAACAATTGACACGATGCCGGGGTGAGAACAACCTACCAACACGACAAGACCTTTCTCTGCCTTTATAACGATAAATTGTTCTGCAATCGCTTTGCCGTTAAATGAGCCAATCATTTCATCCGGAAGTAGGATATTCTCTTTGAGGGTCTTCATCTCGTGCGCCGCAAGAAGATGTCCGCCTAAATCCGCAACACGACGTTTTGATGATTCTCTTGCGGACGGGGGCAGATAGACTCTCATGCCTCGATGCTCTTTTAGAAAGCCCCACAAACCTCCTGTATGATCCCAATGGTCATGAGATAGAACGACAGCTTTAATTTTTGATAGATCGACCTTTGACCTGCGAAGTTTTCGAGCCAACACACAATAATTAGCAAAAGTATCGAAAAGGATTGTTTCGTCGAGCAGATAAGAAAGGCCCCAGTAACCAAACCACAGTTCCCATGGCCTTGATCCTGATGCAATCAGTGTTATCTCCATGTCAACACCTTCTTATAACCGATGAAATCGATACATCCATGCACTGCCGAGCCTCAGAAGTCGGTTAATATCGTCATATATCCGTCAACTCGCGCAAACCTTCTTATAGCCCTCACACATCCTAATGAAAAGGATGCGGGAATGTTTCATAACCTTGAGCATCTTGCGGCATGTGCCAGCCAAGTTGCTTAGGAAGAATATCAATTCGCGGACTTCCAGTCCGCCGCCAGCTTCTGCCGAAAACCATTGGGACGAGGGACGGAATAAAGGCACGAACAACATGTATGTCTGATGTCATCTTGTTAACGCGAGGACAAGCCAAATCGGCAACGTACACTTCATACCCTGCCTCACGAAGTCGTATAGTGATATTGTCAGAAAAATTTGATGGTGTCCCAAAATCACAAACGGTCGAACCCACAAACATATGCTTTATAAGAGCATCATGCCTTCCTGTTTCATATAGCTGAATATGATTAACTGGCGTTCCGACTAATGGCATTTGCATCAGATCATATGGCTTATCTGGAACAACTTGTACACTTTCTTCTGCTAAAGCTGTCGCAAGCTGCGCTTCTAGTACAGCTTTGGAACAAGCAAGCTCGGCACCATCTGCGCTTGCAGCACCGATAGCATATCGATGAGAAAGCGTGTCTCTCCAGACGAGAACAGCGTATATGTACGACAAGGATGATGACAGATTAATAATTGAAACGAACCATCCCCGCTCTTGCATAGAAAGAACTGTCTTTCGGATCGTTTCAGGCAAAGACAACAAATCCACGCGCGGTGGTTGGGCACGGCGCAGCCATGCAATCATATAAGCATCCCTCTCCAACAGCTCATGACAAGCGGCGGCAACAGCCATATCTCGTGAAAAATGTGCCGCTACACCTGATGAGTTTGATCCATCAACAGGCATATACCCTGCCTCTAATGGCACCACAGGAAAACAAACAGCCTCTAATGGCACATAAAAAGTACGCTGGGAGAAATAACTCGTTACCTTATGCCACCGTCTTTGTTCTGTAACAGGAGGAGCATCTGGGGCATCATCATCCGGTCCATATCCTGTATAGGCAAAACGAGGTAACACTGGGCTGTCTAACTCTCGCTCAGACAAAAGGGGATGTGAAGATAAATCATATCCACCGGTAACATATCTCTCGATAGACTCCATTAAAGAGGCAATCTTGGCCTCGGCAAGTGTTGCTCCCTTTCCCCAAGCTTCCATAGCTTCTGAATTTGTCTGACAGTATTGCCTCGGTCGAGCCCCATAAGAAACAACCATTTTCATAGAGTCATTTAGGGATATTTGAGGCAACAACTCAGTGCTACCAATAATACGACCTGCGCCCACAAACGATCGCTCAAGGGCAAATACAATATCGGATACTGATCTGAGTTGAGACACACTAAAAGCTGTGTCTTCAAAAACGATGTCTTCTCGCAAGCATGATGTCCCCCTATAAATGCGTGCGACATCACCGCTCAGTCTTTCTCTTCTGGTAAGATGAGCAATATCCGCAGAAATCCATCGCGTAACAGACTCTTCTGGGGGGTACCGACCATCGTCATATTCCGAGGTACATAGAGATTCTGACAAGTAGGCATTACCAATTCCGCGTTCCGTCGCCAATAAGCGATGATACATATCAGACAAACGCGCTCGCCTATCCACAACAAGTGGAAGCAAAAACAAAGTTGATCCTCTTGCAATGCCAGTTAACAAAGACTGCCCATCCTTAAGTGCGGCAAGAGCTGCATATGAAGCCCTCAAGTCTTTCTCGTCGGGAATACAAACAATTAAATTGGCTTCATCAAGTCGGTCACTGTGTGATAAAACCATTTTCAAGTTGTTATGAACTGAACCTTCGCCCCAGAAGGCAAGTTTTAGACTTGTCTCTTCTTCTGGCACAAGGACATTACATGCAATCAATGATGGTATGGCACCTAAAACCTCTGGCGCAAGACCTCGACATAAGCATTTATTTTAAACTTCTTCATTCAACAGATTCCCTTAAAATCATAAAGCTGGCATCCCCATAACGACAGCCACAATAGGCTGCTCATTCTTTTCAAGAGAAAGCAGGGAGGCAATTAGATCAGGGTCAAACCCAGCGACAGCATAGCCTGCCAAACCTTGGTCACATATGGAAAGCAAGGCATTTTGTAAAGCGCATCCTGCTTCAATGACAGAAAGCCAGTATCCCTTCTCACCATACTTGTACGCTTTAGACTCCATATCTGCGGAAATAATAAGTACTGCTGTCTGTCCAGCATTAACAGCATCATCTTTCCACCACATTGCCTTTTTCAGCTGATCATAATCATATCGCATGTTTCGTGCATGGAGAGTATTTTGGTAAGGGCAAAGAGTATAACAGCCGGCAGTTAAAGACCGATTGTCTTGCATTAAAACAAGATGCAAATGGACGGAGGCTATTGCGCCGCCCTGCGGGATTGTTCTGTACAGCACTTCATAAGAAGCACCATTTGGCGTCTCTGCAAGATATGACTGCACACCCCCCGCGGAATCAACCAATAAACGCAGAAGGGCTTCACAAGGGATTGGTGCCCCAGAAAAGCTGCGCACGCTGCGTCTTGAACACAGCAACTTACCTAGACAACTTTCTTTTGGCGCAATCGGTCCCTCGACTAATGTCGATAATGGCAAAGGACATGCAACACGACGAACGGCCTCAATCCCACGATCTTCTTCCACTAAACCGCTCATGCTGTGCTAAATCCGTGTCGGGAAGAGTGAACACGACATATGTCTACAATAACGACATGGGGTCATTGGAGGTTGATGTTCATTTACTTCATGTTGGTTTTCAAAAGCTTCGGGCGACAACGAACACCCCGCCTCTATGCACTTCCTCAAAGATAGAGGTGCTGTTTTACCGCTAACCGCGCGAGCAAGTGCCTGAAATGTTGATATAGACATCCTAAAATTCCTTTCCATGAAATGGAGAAAGCAGGAGAGCATATAGGGCTCTCCCGCCATATACGCTTACGAAATTCGTAAAACCTTGACGCTTTGACTTGCCCGTGGAGAGGCGCAAGAGCTACAACCACTTGTCCACGGACTGCTTGTACAATTGCCAGCGTTTCCGTAACCACAATACAGCGCATGGATGACAGGCCGTTGAGGAAGCCCATCAGTTGTAGAGTTTTGTTCGCTAAAAGCCGACAAAGACTCGCTCACAATGTTAATCCGCGAACTCATGATTTGGTATCCTTTCTGTTACATTTGAAATGAGCGACATAGAATCGCGATTTAGAAAGTGTCATAAAGCCATCAAGCGCAGGCAAAGTATTTTGTGTGAATTACAAAAGCATCAATTTCGTTTTCCGCCATACCGCACCAAGCTATTGCATAGAAACACTCATGCTACTGATTTCCGAAACTCGAATTCGGCCTTGATGTTAGCTCGATAAACTATTGTTTCAATAACGGCATCAACCTGCCGCCAATCCGTAAGCTCTACGAATTGGGAACCATCGCTTCGTTTCAGGACAAACCTGAACCACAGCCTCACAAAAGGCCTCATCGGCCATGGAAAAGTCATTGGCGTAAGTCTGCCAGCTATTGCTTCGCACAAAATTGTATCGACACTGCATTCTTCTTTCCACTGATCGAGCTGAGGCGACTTGTGTCGCACCTTCAAAGACCGAGCAGAAAGACTCACGGATAACAATGCGACATACAATAATGGATTTTTCCGGCAAATACTGCGAACCTGCCCCGTCACGTCTTTCAAATGTTGCCCGTAACAAACAGGGGACAGCGCGATACAACAAGCTCTGCACGGAACCATCTGCAGTCGTTCCATATCCGTATAATCTAGACAAAACGCACTTTTTCCTCTGGCAGAAAGCCCTTTGTGAATGTAATTAGCAATTTTATGGGCTTGCCCTTTAGGTGGTGAAATAATGTAATAATCCATCACGCGCTCCTACAAAGAAATTGGCACAAAAATCCTGTGTCAAAATTAACCAAGCCTCATATTCTACCGCTTATCAGAATTCGCATGCGATTAATCTGTTACGTTTTTCTAGACTCTTGCTTTTCCTTTCCAATAAAACTTCCAGAAATATACATTTTCGCTACAATTCATTCCTGAATATGTGATAATGCAGCATTGGTGTTGAGCCGAATAATTCAGAGCATGCAGAATAATTTAGCGATTATATCAGGAACGAACATGACACCCCAAGCATCAATTCTCTTATCAAGTTATATTCACAGACTTTCTTGTGCTGGTGTTTTCAATCCAGAAGCTGACGTTCACAAAATTATCAATTATGCCTGTGGACCACACGAACCATTTAGGCGAAAAAACTTTTGGGCACTTACACATGAGCAGAGAGACCGCATAGAACATCTAATTGCAAGACGAGAAAGACGCGAGCCTCTTGCTCGAATCTTCGGCATAGTGGACTTTATGGATGTCAAAATACATGTTGTGTCCAACGTGTTTAGGCCTTGCTCCGAGGCTGAAGCCCTTATCGACCAAGTAGTCAGCCACAGCCATATAACCCGCCCGCCGAAACGCATCTTAGACCTTGGAACAGGCTCTGGCTGTCTACTGCTTTCTCTTTTGAAAGAATTCCCGCTGGCCACAGGACATGGAACAGATATAAATCCTAAAGCAATTGCTGCGGCAAAGAGAAACACAGAGATCAACGAACTTTCTTCCCGCGCCCAGTTTTCAACTGGCAACTGGGCTGATCACCTGAACGACCGTTATGATCTTATTATAAGCCATCCCCCTGTCGTTCCGACAAAGAATATCCCGCACATGTGCCCTGAGATGAAGAATTTTGACCCCTTCGAATCTTTAGACGGTGGGAAAGACGGACTAGACTTCTTCCGTTATATGTCGCGAAATTTTCATAGGCTTGCCACAACCGACAGCTTTGGTGTTTTTACCGTCTACTCACTGTCCGCCGAAAAATCGTTCTTCTCAAAACGACTTTTTCAAACTGAAGTAAAGCGCAACTACGCTGGAATGCCATGCTGTATGTTCGTGTCGAGTCGGCCTGAAAAATCGGCCATCTCCATCGTTTCTCGTTTGATCAAGCGCGCCTAAATTTCTTCGTTTCTTTACTCAATGGCGTTGCCTTATCCCATATCGACATAAATTGTCGTTGAATCGACACTGCGGCACTTTTTGAATGCATCGCAATAATCTTGTGGTTGTTATACGTCTCCCCGACAATCAGTGCGAACCAATCGCCATAAACGCATTGAGGCGCGGGATCGATATATTGTTTCGATATCCGTCGACATTCGAACTGCAGTGTTTCTATTGGAACATCAATGTCATCCACGACGATACATTTAATTGTTGATAATGTTTCATCAATCAGTTTCTTCAAAAACACTTCACCTTCTTGTGTCCGTATAAGACTCGCAGTCGTTGAATCGATAATCGCAATTTCACATCCAGTCCGCTTGGCATAATCGAACATATCTTCATAAAAATCTTTACGCCCCGCCCCACCAAAATACGTCATCACTTCTTCCGACCGTCGTCGAACACCATCGGAATCTATAAATTCAATGCCAGCTTCTTCAAACGTTGCACGAATAACACTCATGGTCCCCTGTCTTGGAGAAATAGTCCCAAGTTCAATTTTTCGTATCGTTGCAGCAGATAATTTTGTTGCCTCCGCCAATACATCCTGCGACCAATCCAGCAAAGCGCGAGCGGCCTTGACCTGATGCGAACTTAACGGCTGTTCTCGTTTCATATGCCTCCTCACAAAACGCTAATCCACTTTATGAGGGTCACTTTCACAGTTGGCAGATAGAGAAACAAACTGAATTTTTGTATCATTCCTCTATGTTCCTATTGAAAAGATACAAATATGTAAGAAGAATCTCGTGGATGTTAAAAACCTCTAACTACTTGTATGTTTTTACCCGCCCACAAAAATGGCGGCACAGGGGCCGCCGGTTAGTTTAGACAAAACGTGAAGCATCACCTTCACGACCCCGCCGTCATGGTTGCCTCCCACAAGCGCAGGAAATGGATGCGATAGGCCTGCGCGATTTCTGCCGATGAGAAAACAATATAGCGCAATTTGTCCGCGCCTTCATTCAAGACCAAGACATGCTTGTTCCCATAGACCAAAAAGGACATAGGCCCTACGACCTCTTTTTGAACGCGCTTTACGATGACTTTTTTGTCGACGCAGGTGCCTGTTGCTTCCAGCGAACACAGACACAAAATCGGAGCCAGTTTTGAAACAATACCAAATAGGCCTTTCTTATCCCTGCCCCACCCCGTGTGAAAAGACTCAAATAAACTGTCTGACCCCATAACGGCTATGAAGTCGCCTCCGTTCCGGCGCAGTTCAGTGCCTATATCTTCAAGCAACCGCGTGTCATTATCTGCGTCATCAAGAACCATGATCTCGTCATTCCGACGACGAAACCCATCCGGTTCTATAAACTCCAATCCTGCTCGTTCGATAGCTTGACGGATCAACGCAGTCGTGCGCCCTCTCGGCATATAGCCCGTTTCAAAATTGCGAATAGTCGAAACAGCAACACCGGATGCTTTTGCCAGGTCATCTTGCGACCAGTCCAAAAATGCACGAGCCGCTTTGACACGTTGGGCACACAGAGAGGGGAAGATGCGAGACATCAATAATTCCTGCTTAATTCAAAATTGTTTTGATTTGCAAATCGACAAGAAAAGCGATTACATCGTTATAAGAGCGGGAGCGGATCGCCTCGATCTCGCTTGCATTAAACTGCGCCGTGACGATGGTGGCCACTGTGCCTTCATCCACCTCTTGTGAATAGGCAACGTACTCAATCATGCTTTTGACCGCTTGGGCCTCTCGCGGGTTCAAGGGCCCCTCTTGCGCTGTGCGCAGTGCGGATAACCCAGAGGAAATAAGCTTCAGAGCCCCTTGAGAAAAACCAGCCGTGTCTTTCAGGGCTTCAGTAAAAAGGTCTTCAGCGTTGATTTGGGGAAATGTTTTGGGCTTGTTCATAAATAGCCCTCTTATGCTGCGATAGAAGCAGTGGCCTGAAGGAAAGCATCCCATCGCTCTTCAAGCGAGGCAATCACGGAAAGCTGCCGCCCCTCGCGACGCTCCCAGACATCCAAAATATGCTGTGTGACTGTTTCGCCATGCTTTTTATAAAAGGCTTCAAATTCGAGCATTAGGGTTCCTTTCAAAATCACGCAAAAACAAATTATTGGGTATCCAATACAGAAAGGGTATAGGACGCACTGCATGAAAGCAATCACATATTTCCGTTTTAGGTTATCTTCCGTGTCGTTTTGGGTTATAGACAAACATCCAACTTATTGTAGTTTATTGACAAAAATTAACCAATCACATCTCCCTGCCATACCAGAAAACAGCAAGAACCAACCCAAAAGTGGCAATTGATAGTATTTTTGCCGCACTTTAAGCTTGC
>JAQUHK010000010.1 GCA_028683655.1 Alphaproteobacteria bacterium | reverse complement strand
TGGCGTTTTTCAGGTTACGGGGCAGGCCCTCGGGCGGGCAGGCGAGTAGGGCAGAGCGCAGGTTTTCGCCGCAGGCCAGCGCGGTGCGCACGCCCGCCAGATCGCGCGGGCCACCACGCCCCAGAACAAGGCGGGCAAGAGCACGTTCAAGATCGGGTGTGTCTTTCAGGATGTCGCGCAGCTTGCCGTGAAGGGGTGTTTGTGCGGTCAGGAAGCTTTGGACGTCAAGCCGCCGCTCGATGGCGGCAAGGTCGGTCAGCGGCGCGGCAAGACGCTCGGCCAGAAGGCGGGCTCCGGCGTGGGTCAGCGTTTGGTCGATGGCGGCCAGAAGACTGCCGGAGCGCGCACCCGACAAGGTGCGAGTCATTTCCAGATTGCGGCGCGTGGCGGGGTCGATGGCTAGATACGGTGCGTCGGCAACAAGGCGTGGGTGACGGAAGTGGGAAAGATCGCACTTTTGGGTAAGGGAAACGTAATCTATTAAATTTCCCAAAGCATGAACGGCTGTCTGGGAAAAATCTCCAAGTGCGGCAATTTCTTTGATATTGTAGGCCTCCGCCAGGCTGCGCCTTGCCTGCGTTCCGCCAAGCCGCACGGCAGGCAGGATGCTCAGTTTCTCGCGCCACAGGGTCAGCGTTTCAAAGAGGGACGGTGCCTGCGCCGTCTTGTCGGCGATCAGGATCTCGCTGGGTCCCAGGCGCGCCAGAATATCGCCGACGGAAGGCGCGTTGGTGGACGGGCTGGCTTCCGCTCCGCCCGCCGAGGCTTCCTGCACAAACGGCGCGCTGTGGGCCAGATCGACCCATGACACGGCGAACGCATTGCCATGGCCTTGCGTGATACAGGCCAGAATGTTGGCTTCATTGCCTTGGAGAAGCGAGTCCTCCGTCACGGTGCCGGGTGTCACGATCCGTACAATGTCGCGGTTCACAATGGCCTTGCCGCCGCGTTTTTTGGCTTCGGCGGGGTCTTCGGTTTGTTCACACAGGGCGACGTGAAACCCCTGCCGGATCAGCTTGGCCAGATAGTTTTCATAGGCGTGGAACGGTACGCCGCACATGGGGATGTCTTGCCCGTTCATCTGGCCGCGCCGCGTCAGAGTGATATCCAGCGCGCGCGAGGCCTTGAGCGCGTCTTCGAAAAACATCTCGTAAAAGTCGCCCAGACGGAAAAACAGGATACACTCGGGGTGCCGCGCCTTGAGGGCCAGATACTGGGCCATCAGCGGCGTCGCGCCTTCAAGGTCGGCGGATGGCGGGGGCGGCTCTTCGGTGGCAAGCGGGGTGGTTTGAAGGGCTGTTTGAGACATTAGTCCTGCGTTTTCCTTATCGTTATCGGCTCTTCTATATGGCATTCAACGGCGTAATGTTCTATATTTTTCGTGCATGCCGCGTTGAATCTATGTTGATCGCGCATGAAGAGTTGGTTGGGCTATAGGCAAAAAAAAGGTCATTCTGGCGCAAGCCAGAATCTAGGGGCCGCGTGTTCACGCGGCATAAGACTCATCAACTTTAACCGTTTGGCTCAAACGGAGGGTTGGGGACTGGATACCGGCTTTCGCCGGTATGACTTCTTTTCTTTGATGATCTATCCAATTCTTTAATTGCGATACGTATATACCTCTCCGGCAAAGCCTGAGTGGCGGCTGCGCAGATAGAGATTCCATAAAACAGGGTAAAAAGCACGATGATTCTTGGAATTGGCAGCGATCTGATCGACATCACCCGCATTGACAAGATTTTGGCGCGGCATGGTGATCGTTTTATTGGTCGCATTTTTACCGAGACGGAAAAGGCCAAGGCGGCGCGGCGCGGCTCGCCCGCCGCGACTTTTGCCAAGCGGTTTGCTGCCAAAGAAGCGTGCAGTAAGGCTTTGGGGACTGGTATTAACAAGGGCGTCTATTTTCGGGATATGGGGGTCGTTAACCTTCCCTCGGGCCAGCCAACGCTCCAGCTTGAAGGCGGAGCCAAGGCGCGGCTTGCCGTGATGGTGCCAGCAGGGATGAGGCCAGTTATCCATCTGACAATGACAGATGATTATCCTTTGGCCCAAGCTTTTGTGGTGATCGAGGCCGTTCCTTGCTAGACGTCGCCGATGGGCGTAAGGTCACGCCCTCTTCTAGATACATGGGTTTTATGATGGACGATAACAACAAGCCTGAAGAAATGGATCAAGCCACCGGTACAGAATCCTTGCCGCCACCGACGCTTGTGGAAAAGGCAAGTGAAGGCCTTGATGATTTGATCCGCACGTTCTTTATCGCGGCACTCATCGCGCTTGCAGTGCGGGCCGTTGCGTTCGAGCCGTTCAATATTCCATCTAGCTCGATGGTGCCCAATCTGCTGATCGGGGACTATCTTTTTGTCTCGAAATATTCCTATGGCTACAGCAGCCTTTCGACCCTGTACGGGTTGGTACCGTTTAAGGGGCGTTTGTTTGGGCAAGAGCCGCAGCGCGGCGATGTGGCTGTTTTCAAGCTGCCGCGTGACAACAGCACGGACTATATCAAACGGATTGTCGGGCTTCCCGGAGACAAGATACAGGTCCGCGACGGTCTTTTGTATGTGAATGGCGTCGCCGTTTCGCGCAAGAAGCTGGACGAGCAGGTCGCCGCAGATTACGTTACGCCAGACTTAGATTCATCGGATTATATCGAGACCTTCCCTGATGGCCATGACCATGTCATCCGCGAGGAAGGTGATGAAATGCCGCTCGATAACACACCGGTTTTCGAGGTCCCGCCGCGCCACTATTTTGCCATGGGCGATAATCGTGATAATTCGCAGGACAGCCGCACGCCGCTCGTTGCCTTTATTCCCGAGGATAATCTGGTCGGTCGCGCTGAGGTATTATTCTTCTCGCTGGAGGAGGGGACGTATTTCTGGCAGATTTGGAAATGGCCGACCTCTATTCGCTGGAGCCGTCTTTTCATGAAGATAAAATAGCTATGCACAGACTGAAAGACTTGGACCTGACGGGTCTGATGGAAAAGCTGGGGCATGCGTTTGCCCATCCCGATTTGTTGCGCGACGCGCTGGTTCATCCCTCGCTTTCCGGTGGGCGGACAGGGCGTGGTAAGGGACAGGCCAGTCCGTATGAGCGGCTCGAGTTCTTGGGGGATCGCGTGCTTGGTTTGACAATCGCGCACTGGCTGTTCGACCTTTATCCCAAGGCAAAAGAAGGTGAACTCGCCAAACGGCACGCCGCGCTGGTCAGCCGCGAAGCGTTGGCCACGGTGGCCGAGCGGATCGGTCTTGCTGATTATATCCTTCTGGCCGAAGGGAACGATCAAAATGCACCACGCAAGAATCTAGCCGCCTCGTCCGATGCAATGGAGGGTGTGATTGGTGCGCTCTATCTTGACGGGGGGCTTGAGGTCGCTCGCGCGCTCATCCAAAAATATTGGGCGCAGGATATTGATGTGGCGGCGACTCCTGCCGATCCCAAAACGGCTTTGCAGGAATATGCGCAAGGCAAAGGCTTGCCGTTGCCGGTTTACAAGGTGGTGGAACATACGGGCCCGTCGCACGCGCCGTGCTTTTTGATTGAGGGGCAAGTTAAAGGCCTTGTGCCCGTTCGCGCCGAAGGCGGTTCGAAACGCGAGGCCGAAAAGAAAGTGGCTTGCGCTTTGTTAGAAGAAATAACACGGAATGGAAAATAAACAGCATGGACACTAACACGACCACCCCTAACACGACCACCACCCGCGCCGGTTTCGTCGCGCTGCTCGGCGCGCCGAATGCGGGCAAGTCCACGCTGCTCAACCAGCTTGTCGGCGAGAAGCTTTCCATCGTCACCCGCAAGGCGCAAACGACACGCATGCGGGTGCTGGGACTCATCAACGAGGGCGAGACGCAAATCGGCCTGATCGACACGCCGGGGATTTTTCGTCCCAAAAGCCGCCTTGAAAAAGCGATGGTTCGCGCCGCGTGGGACGGATTGGATCAAGCCGACGTGGTTGTCGTTATCGTCGATGCGGCCTCACACCAGCCGGACCCGAAGGTCGAGGATATTCTGGAAGTGCTGGCGCATCGCGATCGCCGCGCGATTCTCGTTCTCAATAAGGTGGACAAGATCAAGGTCGAAAAGCTTTTG
This sequence comes from Alphaproteobacteria bacterium, assembly GCA_028683655.1. Classification (GTDB taxonomy): domain Bacteria; phylum Pseudomonadota; class Alphaproteobacteria; order UBA9219; family UBA9219; genus UBA8914. The sequence goes on along the minus strand of JAQUHK010000010.1, from coordinate 27,239 downwards.
CCGCTCAGCGAATCCTTTGCCAAGACGGGACGCTTTGATGAGATTTTCATGCTCTCCGCGTTGACAGGCGACGGGATCGAAGGGCTCAAGAAGTATCTTTATAGCCACATGCCTGAGGGCGCATGGCTTTATCCCGAAGACCAGTTGACCGATTTGCCAGAGCGGCTTTCGGCGGCAGAAATTACGCGCGAGCAGCTTCTCGAGCAACTCCATGACGAGCTCCCTTATGCCGCCGCCGTTTTGCCCGAGGCGTGGGAGGAGCGCAAGGACGGCTCCGTCCGTATCGCCCAGACGATTGTGGTGATGAAGACGGCCCACCGCGCGATGATTCTTGGCAAGAATGGCTCGCGCATCAAAGAGATCGGGCAAAGGGCGCGTGCTGAAATGAGTGCCCAGATGGAGAGGACAGTCCATTTGTTTTTGGATGTCCGCGTTGATGAAAAGTGGCAGGAGCGAAGTGCTTTCTATCATCTTTTCGGGCTTGAAAACTGATCTGTCATATCGGTGCGCCGAGTCAGTGAGATGGACTAAAGTGTACGTCTCTCGTCCCGTATTTGCCTGATTTTCAGCCATAAAAATAAGCGGACACCAAAAAACGTCTTTGCAACACGCACTCGAACATGCTTTATAGTTAACGTCATCACGGCTGTGGTTTTGATTCGACCCAAGGCGTCACAGTTCGTGCCTTTTCTGTTATCTGGCCGCGTCGGTCCCTGTTCTTGTGGATCTGGCGGAAAGTCACGCAAGTTTTGGAGGTGTGGTTTGTCTCAAACGCATAAATCCTCGGCGCAAGCATCCCCCAAGTCGGCTCATGGCTCTGGTAAGGGCAAGTCGCCTTCTGTCGGGGCGAAGCTCGTCGTCGGCGAAGAGGGCATTGCCACCTTGCTCGCGATCCTCAAGAAAATCGGTTACAAGACCATTGGGCCGACCCTGCGCGATGGGGCCGTCGTCTATGAGGAAATTGCCTCGCTTGGCGATCTGCCTGTCGGGTGGTCGGACGAACAGGATGGCGGTAAATATCGCCTCGTTCAAGGAACCAAGGGTTCCTTTTTCGAATACCTTGTCGGGCCGACAAGTTGGAAACGCTATCTTTTCCCGCCCAATCACAAGATGTGGGAAGCCGACCGCAAGGGGGGGAGCTTTGAGGTCAAGAATATTGATCCAACGGATATTCCCTCCTATGCGTTTATCGGTGTCCGCTCGTGTGAGCTCAATGCCATTCGTATTCAGGACAAGGTATTTGGCTTTGGACGGGATGATAAGCCGGAGGCTGGCATTTTCTCTGATCCCGGTTATGTCGAACGGCGCAAGAAATCTTTGATTATTGCCGTGAATTGCAGCCGCGCGGGCAAAACCTGTTTTTGTACCTCGATGGGCGGCGATCCGCATGTTGTGGCGGATCAAGGGCATGATCTGGCCCTGACTGAACTGATTTCCGGTTCACGTCACGAGTTTGTTGTTGAGGTCGGCAGTGAGCGCGGCGCATTGATCGCCGAATTGTTGTCCTGTCGTTCGGCCTCGTCGTCCGATTTGTCTGACGAAGAAGCCGTTGCCCGTAAGGCACGCAGTCAGATGGGCCGTAAGATGGTGGCAAACGTCAAAGACGTTTTAAAGCGGAACCTGAATCACAAGCGGTGGGAAGAGGTTGCCTCGCGCTGCCTTTCCTGTGCGAACTGCACGATGGTTTGCCCAACCTGTTTCTGTTCATCCGTAGAGGATAAGACCGATATTACAGGCAATCACACTGAGCGGTGGCGGACATGGGATTCCTGTTTCTCTATCGATTTCAGCTATATCCACGGCGGGGCTGTCCGTCGCGAAACCAAGTCGCGCTATCGTCAATGGATAACGCATAAGCTGTCCAACTGGCATGAGCAATATGGCACATCCGGTTGTGTCGGGTGCGGTCGGTGCATCACCTGGTGCCCGGTCGGGATCGACATTACCGAAGAAGCCAAGGCGATCAAGGATACGGGGGAATAACGATGAGCCAAGCTGCGAAAAAGAATGAGTCAGGCTGCGGGTGTCATTCGGCAAGCGAAAACCCCATGCATCCGCGCCCCTTCAAGGTCAAGAATATCTGGAAAGAGCTGTCCGATACATTCAGCATGTCGCTCGTCCCCGAGGATGGTGGCTCCGTCGAGTTCGAACCCGGCCAGTTCAACATGCTGTATGTCTTCGGCGTCGGTGAGGTGCCGATCAGCGTCAGCGGCGATCCCAACGACCGTGGCACGCTGGTCCATACGACCCGCGCGGTCGGCCTTGTTTCCAAGGCGCTTGATGAGTTGAAACCAGGCATGACCGTCGGTGTTCGCGGGCCGTTTGGCACGCAATGGCCGCTTGATGTCGCGGAAGGCATGGACCTCGTTTTTGTTGCGGGGGGCATTGGGTTGGCCCCGTTGCGCCCTGTTATTTACCAAGCGATGGCCGAGCGTCACAAATATGGCAATATCGCCGTCCTGTTCGGGGCGCGCACGCCGGAAGACATTCTGTTTTCGAAGGAACTTATGCGCTGGAAGGCGCGGCTTGATCTTGATGTTCAGGTGACGGTGGATCGTGCGACTGGTGCATGGACGGGACGCGTTGGGTTTGTGACCAAGTTGGTTTCTTCCGGCGGTTTTGACCCCAAGAACGCCGTTGCTTACACTTGCGGGCCTGAGGGCATGATGCTTAATACCATCAAGGTCTTGCATGAACGTGGCGTGCCTTATGACCGCATCTATCTGTCGATGGAGCGCAACATGAAGTGTGCCGTTGGGTTCTGTGGCCATTGTCAGTGGGGGTCGTCGTTCATTTGCCGTGATGGCCCAGTCTTTTGTTACGAGCAGATTGCCGACAGCTTTACGATTGAGGAGCTTTAATCATGGTTGTAACGACACGGACCAAAAAGACGACAAAGAGCACCAAAAGCGGGGCTGAGCGGCGTTACCGACCCAAGGTGGCTGTGTGGAAATTTGCGTCGTGCGATGGCTGCCAGCTCAGCCTTCTGTCTTGCGAAGACGACCTGCTCGATGTCGTTGGCGAAATCGAAATCGCGTATTTCCTTGAGGCAACGACGGCGGTTATCAAGGGGCCGTACGATCTGTCGCTGGTCGAGGGATCAATCACGACAGAGCATGATGCCCAGCGTATCCGCAAGATTCGCCAGCAATCCAAAAAGCTGATTACCATCGGGGCTTGCGCCACGTCGGGCGGTATTCAGGCGTTGCGCAATTTCGGCGATGTCGATCATTTCATCCGCTCGGTTTATGCGCGGCCTGATTATATCTCGACGCTCCGGACGTCCTCGCCGATCCACGAGCATGTGCCTGTCGATTTCGAGCTGCGTGGGTGTCCGATCAACAAGAACCAGCTTGTCGAGGTCATCAACGCGACGCTGAACGAACGGGCCCCGAACATTCCGCATGTCAGCCAGTGCGTCGAGTGCAAGAAGAACGGCACTGTTTGCCTGATGGTGGCCAAGGGCGTGCCTTGCCTTGGCCCCGTGACCCATGCCGGATGCGGCAATCTGTGTCCGTCCACCGACCGCGGGTGTTTTGGGTGTTTCGGGCCATCAGAGGCACCGAATGGTCCCAGCTTGGCTCGCCAGCTTGAAAAACTCGGCATGAGCAAGCAGGAAATCCGCGATTTCTTCCGCTCTTATAACGGCAACGCCGGTGCGTTCCGCGAAACGAGCGAAGCTTACGACTAATTTGTTTGACGAAGAAGGAGCCGATCATGGCAACTGCGGCCAAGACGACAAAGGCGAAAGCGACCAAGAAATCTGCGCCTAAAAAGGAGACTAATGCCAAGTCCGGCAAGTCGATGACGCGTACCATTCAGGTGGACGAGTTGTCACGCGTGGAAGGCGAGGGGGCTCTTTTTGTTCGCGTCAAGGATGGCGTGAATAAGGAGTGGAAGTTCCGCCTCGTCGAACCGCCGCGTTTTTTTGAGGCTTTCCTGCAAGGGCGTTCCTATATGGAAGTGCCGGACATCACAGCTCGTATTTGCGGCATTTGCCCGATGGCTTACCTAATGGGGGCGCAGCAGGCGATGGAGGACGCTCTTGGCATTCAGGTGACCAAGCCGATCCGCGATTTGCGTCGCATCATGTATTGTGGTGAGTGGATCGAAAGCCATGTGCTGCATGCCGCGATGCTTCATGCGCCGGACTTCCTTGGTCTTGACGATGTGTTGCAGCTTGCCGCGACCAACAAGGACGTCGTGACGAATGCCTTGCAGCTTAAGAAACTGGGCAATGATCTGCTTGAGGTTATCGGGGGCGGTCGGGCTATTCACCCTGTGAACACGCGGGTTGGCGGTTTTTACAAAATCCCCAGCAAGAAGGCCCTCTATGCGTTGAAGGACCAGCTGAAATGGGGCATCGAGGCGTCGATCGCGATAGCCAAGCTGTTCGGGACGTTCGAGTTTTCCGACTATGAGGACGATTATCACTGCGTGTCGCTGCGCCATCCTGATGAATACGCCATCGTGGAAGGGCGCGTCGTGACCAACCGTGGCATCGACATTCCGGTGCGTGATTTCCATAAGCAGTTCAAGGAAGTTCACGCGCAGCACACAACGGCGTTGCAAGGCTGGACGCGCGACAACGAGCCCTACCTGACTGGCCCGAATGCGCGTTATACCAATAACTATAGCCAGCTCACCAAGCTGGCCAAGGAAGTGGCCAAGGAAGTCGGGCTAGGCACGACCTGTTTCAACCCGTTCAAGAGTATTCTTGTTCGCATGGTTGAGACGGTTTATGCCTGTGAAGAGGCGTTGCGTCTCATCAACAACTATGAAGAGCCCGATGTGCCCTTCATCGAGAGCACACCCAAGGCCAGTGAAGGGTTTGGCATGACCGAGGCACCGCGCGGGGTTTGCTATCATTCCTATAAGATGGATCATAACGGGCATATTCTGAAGGCCGTCATTTCTTCACCGACCGCGCAAAACCAGCCGCAGATTGAGCGCGATCTGTTTGGCGTGGTTGAACGTAGCCTCGATCTTGACGAGGCGGCCCTCAAGCATCGCTGCGAGCAGACGATCCGCAACTATGATCCGTGCATTTCTTGCTCGGCCCATTTGCTGCGCTTGACAATGGTGCGTGAGTAAGTTCGGGTGAAACGCATTCTCTTTCTGGGGGTCGGAAATCTCCATCGCGCCGATGATGGGGTTGGGCCTGCCTTGGCTGATATGTTGACCGCTGATGCCGCTTTCATGGCAAAAGGGATCGAGGTTCAGCCGCATAGCGGCGAGGGGGCCTCGCTGATCCACTTGTGGATGGGCGCGGACAAGGTTGTGATCGTGGATGCGATGAAGTCGGGCCTGCGTTGTGGCACGATCAAGCGGTTTGATGCGGCTCATGAAGCATTGCACCACGGTGTTTTCCGCTATTCCAGCCATCTTTTCTCTCTGGCCGAAGCCGTTGAGATGTCGCGCACGCTTGGCACCTTGCCGCCGGAGATGATTGTTTATGGCATTGAGGGCAAAGAGTTCACGTTCGGAGCTGCCATGTCCCCTTCCGTCGTTCGTGCGCTCAAGAAAGTTGAAGCCACAGTCCGTGATGAATTCGCGGACCTATAGGGGCGAGGCCACTATGCACGAAGTTTCTTTATGCGAGAGCATTATTCGGATTATTGAGGCGCAAGCGCAGCGTGACCATTTCTCGCGCGTCGAGAAAGTGACTCTTGCTGTCGGCACCCTGTCTGGCGCGAGCGCGGAAGCCCTAACCTTCTGCTTCCCCATGGTCGCCAAAAACACCATCGCCGACGGCGCAACCCTACAAATCAAAGAAACCAACGGCCCCGACCTGCGCGTGTGCGAACTTGAGGTGGGAGGTAAGGCTGGGTGACTATGAAGCAGGGGCTTGTAACCGTAAGTTTTTTCCCAGAAGCATAACGGCTCTCGCTGTTGAGTCATAACTAAATTGGATGTTGGCAGGAACCCAGCCCGCTTTTTTGCATATCGGAATAATTTGTTCAGCAGATGTTTTTTGTGAACAGCCGATAACAATTTCAGTGTTTTTGGGGATAGGGTATGTTTTACCTTTTATGGTCAGCGAGGTGTCTTTTCTTGCTTCGTGGACAAAAAGAACAGAGCTCGTCTCTTCGTCAAATTCCGGTCGATATTCAAAAGCGCAGGGTGTGAAGTTTACGTCACCAGTAACCTCTTTTGCTGTTCCCCAGAATGTTTCCATCAACCGTTTCATGCCAACGCCCTGATATTTTTGGATAGCAGAGTTGGGGTCTGTTTCTTCATCAAGTGTTGCAAAGAGGACCGCAGAATAATTGGTCGATTCTCCAAAATTTACTAGAAGTCGTTCTAATGCGGATGTTTTATCCTTTTTCTTGCTTAAACTGTCCTTGGCGCAGGTGTATTGAGCGATGGTGTCGCCGAGCATTGTCATGACAACAAGGTTATCCTGAGGAATGTTTTTAAAATGAATCGGCTTTGTGAAATCCTGAGCTATGTAATCGGGGATAATTCCGTGTACGCGCGATCCGATATTCGTAACGGCAGATTGTGCTTGTTGTTTATTGATGTCGATGGCTGTGTAATATTTGGCTTGAAGAAGACGGGCCATCAACAAGTCTTTTGAAAAGACAGAAGTGTAAGGACCACATCCCAAACTGACATGGGTAACGTCTGTGTTAGGGAAGTGCGTTGAGAAAAACGAAGAGATCACCTTGCTGTTAATGTCAAGCAATCGAACTTCTGCGCGTGGAATCGTATAAAGAGGGTCGCTGATGCCCGAGAACAAGTGTTCAGCACATTCGGAACCGCTGCGCGTGTAGCCGGTAGGAATTTTTTTGGAATAGAGGAATCTGGTCAGGTCAACGCTGTGCCTTTTCCCTGGTGCTTTTGCAACAGCCTTCATGACCTGTTCAAGAGCGCGCACAAAATCTCTATCAACCTCATCGAGATGAGGACGCTGTGTTCCTTGCGAAGGCAACGTAATAATTGACGACCCCACATTCGCTTGGATACGATGGGTTTCGCTCTTTCCTTCTTGTTGTTGTCTCACAGACAATGTCATTATTTATTCTCCACTTTTACAGCGTTGGAGTTATCTACGCTGTTGTCCCATAAAATCATAAATTGTTCACGATACGTTTTAGCGACTAATGCAGACGATATTACAACGATACGAGGTTCACTGGTTTCTTTAAATATAATAATGGCGAACTTATCTCCATATACATAGAAGGGAACGTGGACATTTGCTGTTTGGCCGCTCCATCTGTATTCAATATAGGAAGAATCGTCTGCAACGTAGTAGTTTTGTTCCCCCGTTAGCACGCGAACTTTTACGTTCTTCAACTTGTTCATGCGAGCCGTGTGTATTGTCGCGTACTCGCTGAGATTGTCAACGAAAAGCTTATCGTCAACATTGCTTACGTATATCGGTTTGTCCCCGGTTTCTTGCGCTGAAGGAAGTCTGGCGGACTCGTAAACATCATCCATGAAGCGTCTGAACCCGGCGGGGCCATGGAAAATAACGACAGTTTCAGCATTCCGCCGGACACCATCGTTTTCCATAAATTCGACGTTATTTTGTGCAAAACAATTCACAATCGCAGCAATCGTTGATTCCTGGGGGGCGTAGACGCCGTGTTCGATGTTTTTGATGGTTTCTGCGGACAAGCCAGAGGCTTTGGCCAGCTCGGAGCGAGTCCAGTCCAAGAGTCCGCGCGCGGCGCGCAGCTGTGCGGCAGTGATCATCATTAAGTGTTGTCCTCAGGTTCGCCCACTTACATAGCCTTTTTTTAGAGGTCATTTCAAGTAAAGTATTATTTTCATGAAGGATCGACTGTGTGAATCATTTTCATGTATGGTTAATGTTGCACGGAAACAATGGTTATCCTTGTGTTTATCAACAGAAAAAGTGTAGCGCAACCAAAAAAAGGTATTTACTTACTCAAAAAAGGTAGGTATAAGGATATCCATGGCTCGTTCTGCGCTTTATGCTGGACGAGCCGGGGTTGGAGACCACTTATTTCAGGCTCTGACGGGTAATCATTCTTAAGTTATCTTAATGGACGAGGATTTTATGACGAAAGCTGGGTTGCAGTTGATGATCTCTTCTCTCAAAGACCGCTGCAAGCAGGTTATGGATGGGCATCCCATCCTCATCGACTCTAGTCATATGCCATGCGTGGCCGCAAACTTGAATGTGGCCTCTCGTTCACCTCTCGCTGCCGATCAGCAGACATCCCTGACAGCTTTGGTTTCCTATGTCGCCCATATGACAGGGCGCAGTGAATATCGCGTTGAACGCGATTTGTCCGATTATTTCCACATTCCCAATCCCAAATGTCTGGCGCGTGACCAGTACGACGCCGCCGTTCGCTTTATGGTCGAACAGGTTCCCGCAGGTCGTTGCTAAAGGTCGCTTCTTTTCTAACCCGAGTAATATTAACTCGTGGATGAACTGACGTACTAAAATCCCCCACCTCTCGTCTTCCCGCACAGCAGACGGCGCGAAGCGCGGGATGCGTGATGCGGGACCCAGCGAGGCTTTGCGGCATCCCCCGAACCCAAGTCCCGTGTGTCCAAGTGTGGCTGGACCCCGCATCAAGTGCGGGGTGACGAGAAGGCCGGACTATCTTGCGTGTCGCCTTTCGTGCGCTTGTTGGTATTACTTGCCGCGCTTGGTGTGGTGGGCTGGTTTGTGTGCAGGTTGGTTCAGGCTGATGGCGCGCAGCGAGGCTTTGGCTTTGGTCATGCGTGTGGGCGGTGTGTAGGGAGCGGATTCCTTGGGGCCGAGGCCGAGCGTTTGGCGTTTGATCAGCCGTGCTTCGTTTTGAATTGAATCCAGATCGCGGTAGTAGCCGTCGGCGGTCAGGCGGAGTTTGCGCAGCCCCAGTTGCCAAGCCTGAATGATGATCTCGCCGCGCAGGTCAGCGGGCAGTGTGGCGGGGACCGTGATGTCAGCCTCGTTGGTGCCAGTCAGGAAGCTTTGAACGGCACCGGCCATGCGCAGGCGGGCTTCGTGGCTGATTTGCTCATCCGTCACGAAAATCGCGGCATGCTCGGTGGAAAGCTCGCTGTTGCCCTGTACGGCATTATGCCCACAGCAAAAGGCGTTGGCGGTTTCGATTTCGGCGGTGGTGAAGCCCAGATGGTGCAGGATGTCGAGGCGCGGATTTTCGAGGGCTTCGTCCGTCAGGCCCAAGACGTTCCGGCAGAAATCAAGCCCCAGAACCCATGGTGTGAAGGCATAGCGGATATGGCTGACGAAGGGCAAAAGGGCTTCGACGGCGGTGAGGGATTCGCTGGTCAGGCCTTTGTCTTGCAGGGTGCTCAGCGAAAGGGCGGGGGCTCCACGAAGGGTTTTATAGCCCGCGACGTGATCGACAATCGCCCTGATGTCGCTTAGGTCATAACCCACCTTTTCCAGCCCCAATAAAAGCGCAGGGCGAATGCGCCGCTCATATTGGCCGTCGCCGAGCGCATAGGCGCAGGTCAGGGCCGTTTCGGGTTGGCAGCCCTGCGTTGTGCTGTCCAGCAGGGCGGCGAGTGTGGGGGCATGGCCAAGCCGTGTCAGCTGGGTATGGCGCAGGCCGTGCTTTTCGCTGAGTGTCAGGGCCTCTTCCAGCGCATAGCGGGCCTTGGAGATCAGGATGAGGTCGGCTCCGGATTCGATGGCAAGCCCTTGAGGGATGATTGAGAGGCGGTCGAAATCGTTTGGCTCGGCAAAGGCGGCGCGCAGGCGGTTGCGCTGGGCTCGCAAAAGGCTTTCACGCTCGCGCGGGAAGGCAGGATAGGTGCCGAGACGGCCAGCCAGCAGCGCCGAGGTCGCCGTGGCCGTTGCCGTGACAAGGGCGCAGAGCGCCGCGGCGGTGACGCAGGCTTTGGGACTGTCATAGGGTAGGGCTATCGCCATCAGCAGCGCGGCCATATTGGCGAGAGTCAGGGCCAGCGGGCGCGAGTCCGTGATGACGGGGGCGAGGGTTTCATAATGCAGGTCCAAGAGCAAAACGGCGATGCGGGTTGCTTGCTCAAGCGCGGGGAGATCGGGCGTGCCATCGGGGCCGCAGAAAGCGAGCATGTTCAGCGCGGCGGTTGGGGCCGGCGTTTCGCTTGCCGTTCCGGCCCATTCGGCCATGGTGTCGGCAAAGACAATGTCGATGGCGGGCTTGCTCAGGCTGGTTTGCAGGAAGCGGTGCCATTTTTCCTGAGCCGTCGGCTGGGAGCGGCGCAGGATCGAATCGATCGTCTCGTTCTGGACGATCAGTGTCGTCGGGACTGGGACAGGGCTGGCTTTGTTGGAAGAGGCTGTTTGTGCCGCTTGCGGGCCATAGGCCCAATCGCGGCCTAGCTTGGCCATATCTTGGGGGGCTAGGACAAGGCTGCGGGTCTGGAGTAGGGCCAGCACTTCGTCATGGAAGGCGGAGGCCTCGGTTTCGCTTTGCCACAGGCCGTTTTTCCAGCCGGTATAGGTTGCGCTGCCTGCGATGCGTAGGAAGACCTCCGTTACCGTGGTTTCGGCGGTTGTCTCGGTCGAGGCGGCCAGATGGGGCCATAGCCAGGAGGGGGTCGTGTTTTCCTCAATTGCCAGAACAGTTGCGGGACGCGTGGCGCACAGGGCGGGCAGGAAGGCCATGGCCGCCTCAAGGCTCCAGTCGGCGGGAACGGCAAGGGCGGGCGTCAGGGGCTCGCTGGGCGTTCCGGCGCGGACAAGGTGGGGCGAGTCGTGAAGCTGGCGGAACTCGGCAGAGAAGAAGCGTTCAATGGGCATCTGAAACTCGTTTTTGTTTCAGGGAGTTAGCTTTTACAACAGAAGTGCGTAAAAGTTATCCACAAGATGATGTGTCTACGGGAAGTATTGTCACAAAATATGGGGAAGCAAAAGGAAAAGATACTCACAGGACAAAGTCGCTTTTTCCCATGAAACACGGTTAACGTGAGTTTTAGCGGAGGTTTCGGGAAAAGTTGTACACAACTTTTTGCGGGGGAGGCGGGAACATGAAAGAGCCGTCGTTGAAACGACGGCTGCAACTTTCCGGCTTTTTTGTTCCGCTGGGACGATGGTTTGGAAAACCGTTTTATATCAATGGGTTAGATGTGTCTCTCGATTTCGGAAAAGTTGTTGTATAACAACGACTTAACCCAAAAAAACTCCCGAACAGACCCGTGTCCGTACCAAATATGGCTTCGCGTGCGTCACAGGGCTTATTTTCTTCTCGATTCGTTGATTCTAAAGGATTTTTCTGAAATCGAAAAGGGGGGGCTTGGCCTGCCAGTGTGACCCTGCTTTCAGGCGCATGAGCCTTGTGAAACAATCCTTGTTTTCATGCCCAGATTAAGGTTTCATCGGCTGACCTGCCTTATTCTCTTCCTTTCCTTTAAGGAGGCTTCATGTTCGAGACTCTTTCTTTCGTACGGCGTACGTCTCAGGTCGGGACGCGGCTGAGCGTCTTTCTGTTCGGCAAAAAGGTCGGCGAGGATGCCTATGGCAATCGCTATTACACAATGAAACGCTCGCCGGTCGGAAAGGCCGAGCGGCGCGTTGTGCTTTATGCCGCTGAGCCTGAAGCGAGCTTGATCCCGCCTGTCTGGTTTGGCTGGCTGCATCATCAGACGGCGCAGCCTTTGCCCGCTTCGGCAGAGGAGCGTTTTGCGTGGGGGCAAACGCATCGTCCCAACCTGACCGGTAGTTCGGCGGCCTATCATCCTTCCGGCTTGTTTTCCGTCGCCGAATCCGGCACTGTGCAATCGTGGTTACCGCCTGTGACACCGCAGGACGGACAAAACTGAAAGATCAAATCAGGATCAAAGAGAATCGGGGGAGTCGAGTTATGGGGCGCAATGCTATCGAGACCGTTTTGGGAGCCGTCGTTTTGGTGATCGCCGGTCTTTTTCTGGTTTTTGCCTATTCCAGTGCCGACCTGCGCAAGGTACAGGGCTATACGGTATCGGCTAATTTCCCGATGGTTGACGGACTGAAGGAAGGCGGCGACGTCAAGATCAACGGCGTGAAAGTTGGCTCAATCGCCAGTATGAACCTGATTGCCGAGCCAGGCCCGACCCAGTATCTTGTCGATTTGAAGATGACCTTGCTCGACACAGTGACGCTTCCCAGCGACACGATCGCGATGGTGGCGAGCGAGAGCCTTTTGGGCGGCAAGTATCTGTCGCTTGAAATCGGCGTGGATGAGGACTCGATCAAAAAGGATGGCTCAGGTAAATTGACGCGGACACAGGCCCCGATGCGCCTTGATGATTTGATCGGTCAGTTGATTTACAGCAACAAGAAGCCCGATAATGCGCCCACTGCTGCCACACCAGCGGACAACGCGGCGGTCCATCCATGAGCTTGCGGCAACGCCTTGTCGCGCTATCGTTGATGATGGCGTTTTGTTTGGGGCAGGGCACGACATCCTCCATGGCGGCGACGCCTAGCCTTGAGGCTCCCCTTGCTGTTTTGCGCGCGTTGGACAAGGTCACGGCCCGGGTTGAGGAAATCGAAGTCCATACGGACAAGCCCTATAAGTTTGGTACCATTTTCATTACGGTGCATAGTTGCCGCACCACCACGCCTGACGAGCCTCCTGAATCGGCGGCGTTTATGGAAGTGACGGAGTTCAAATTCGGCCAGATGGAGACGCCTGTCTTCAAAGGCTGGATGTTTGCCTCAAGCCCCGCACTGTCGGCCATGGAACACCCGCTCTATGATCTTTGGCTGATCGGCTGCAAAGGCGGCCAACCCCCTGCCGAAGCCACACCGGCTGCTCCGGTTCCTGAGGCTGCGGTTACGCCAGCTGACGGGAAGACGACGAAACCGTAGTTTTATATAGTTTCCACACCGTGTGTCTGGTATGAAGGGGGCGGCTAAAAAGCCGGTTATAGTTAACGAAAACATGGCAACCGTCCCGATTCTGTGATAAGGTCGGGGCCTTCATTATTTCAGTGAAATGGACATATGAGCAATCAGGAAAAATTACTGGAGCGTCTGGAGCTTTTAAAGGCCGAGCATCGCGATCTTGACGACGCCATTCTGGCCTTGGCCCAGCGGGCCGTTCCCGACATGGTGCAGCTTGCGCGGCTAAAGAAAAAGAAGCTTCTGCTTAAGGACGATATCACGCGCCTTGAAAGCGAACTTTTGCCGGACATCATCGCCTGATCCGTCTTCGCTTGCGCCGGACTGGTCTTTTTTGGTTTTTTTTCCACAACTGCCGGAATGCACATGATTGAGTTTTTTTTGTTTTTTGTGACGGGGCTTCTGCTGGGGGGCGGTATCGTTTTTCTGTTTCTGCGCGGCCAGCGGACCGAGCAGGCACGGATGGTCGAGACGTTCAAGGCCCTGGCCGCCGATACCTTGCATCAGAACAGCGCGACTTTCCTGCAAATGGCGGAAGGTAAGTTGCAGCAGCGTGAACAGGCGGCGACGGCAACGCTGGATAAAAAGACGGTCGCGATTGACGCGATGATCAAGCCAGTCGAAGAAACGCTCAAGGCCGTCAATACGCAGCTTCAGGCCCTTGAGGTCAAGCGCGAGGGAGCCTACCGCGAGCTGGCGGAAATGGTGGTGGCTTCGCGGGAGAGCCAGACTCTGCTCCGCAAGGAGACGAGCCAGCTTTTGCAGGCTCTGCGCGTACCGACGGGGCGCGGGCGATGGGGTGAATTGCAGCTTCAGCGCATTCTTGAAATGACAGGTATGTCGGTGCACGCCCATGATTTCTCGACGCAGACAACGGTGGCGAACGAGGATGGCAACATTCGCCCCGATGTCGTCGTGTCGCTGCCCGGCGAACGATGCGTGATTATCGACAGCAAGGTGCCGCTCTCGGCTTATCTGGACTCGGTGCAGACGAGCGATGAGGCTGTTCGGGAAACCGCCTTGAAGCACCATGCGCGGCAGGTGCGCGAGCATATCAAGACGCTGGGCAGTAAAGCGTATTGGGAGAAGATCGACGGCACGCCTGAGTTTGTCGTTCTGTTTTTGCCCGGCGAACATTTCCTGTCCGCTGCGCTGGATTATGACAGCGAGCTCATGGAATACAGCACGCGCAGCAAGGTCGTGCTGGCCACGCCCATGACGTTGATCGCTCTCTTGCGCACCGTAGCTTATGGCTGGCGCCAGGAAAAGATGCGCGAGAGCATGGTCGAAATGGTCGAAGCCGGACGCAAGCTGCATGCCGCGCTGATGGTCTTTGCGCGTCATATGGGTGATATGGGTTCGCGGCTTGGCGGGGCCGTGGAGTTTTACAACAAGATGGTTGCCTCGTTTGATCGCAACGTGATCAGCAAGGCGCGCAAGTTCGAGGAAAGTGGCGCGATCCAGATTGGCGACGAGATCGAGCCGCCAACAGCCATTGAAATCGAACCGCGTGCCAGCCTCGTGGAAGTGGGGCCCGTTCTGGTGAAAAAATAAGGGATGAAAAGAAAGACAAGACGAATGACTTTGATGACCGTTTATACAGTACCCGCGCCGGTTCTACGGCAAAAGGCCAAGCCCGTCGAGAAAGTTGATGCGCGCGTGGCGAAGATCATGAAGGATATGCTTGAGACCATGTATGCCGAGGACGGCGTCGGTCTGGCGGCCAATCAGGTCGGGCTTTTAGAGCGGATCATCGTCGTCGATGTATCGCACAGCCGCGATGGCAGTGAGGCCTTGATGATGGCTAATCCCGAACTGGTGTGGACGAGCGAAGATCCTTTCACCTATCGCGAGGGGTGTTTGTCCGTGCGGCCTTGCTCGACGGAAACGTCCGAGGAGCTGTACGCGAATGTCACGCGCCCTCGTTCGATCAGAGTGCGTTATCTCGACCTGAACGGCACAGCGTGCGAAATCGGGGCCGAGGAATTGCTTAGCCAGTGCATTCAGCACGAAATTGATCACCTCGATGGGGTGCTGTTCGTCGATCATATTTCTGCACTTAAGCGTGGGATGATCTTACGCAAGATTGAAAAGTTGCGCCGTCTGGGCGGATCGGACAAGTCAAAATGACGAAATTGCGACTTGTTTTTATGGGCACGCCGGATTTTGCCGTGCCTGCGCTGAAAGCACTTGTCGCGGCAGGGCATGATGTCGTGGCAGCCTATTGCCAACCGCCGAAACCAGCGGGGCGTGGACAGACCGTGCATAAAACGCCTGTGCATCTGGTCGCCGAAACACTGGGGATCGGGGTGCTCACGCCGCGCAGCTTGCGCGATCAAACGGCGCAGCAAGAGCTGGCGGCCCTGAAACCCGAGGTGATTGTTGTGGCGGCCTATGGGCTGATTTTGCCTCAGGCTGTGTTGGATATTCCGCCGATGGGGTGCCTGAACATTCATGGCTCTCTTTTGCCGCGCTGGCGCGGAGCCGCGCCGATCCATCGGGCAATCCTTGCTGGTGATGTCGAAACGGGCATCACCATCATGAAGATGGAGGCGGGGCTTGATACGGGCCCAATGCTGTTGACAGGCAAGCTTCCTATCACTTCTGAGACAACTGCGCAGCTTTTGCACGATGCAATGGCTGATCTGGGGGCGCGACTGATTGTCGAGGCTCTGGATTGCCTGACGCAAGGCCAGCTTGAGGCTGTGGCGCAGCCGGAAGAAGGCGTGACCTATGCCGCCAAGCTGACGCGCGAGGAAGGCTTGATCGACTGGACGCAATCTGCCGCTATGATCGAACGACAGGTCCGTGCGCTTAACCCGTGGCCGTCGGCTTTCTTTAACTGGAATGGCGAGACGATCAAGGTGTTGCAGGCCGAACTTGTGTCTGGCCAAAAGGGCAGCGCGGGGGGAATGCTCCTTGACGAGCGGTTCACTGTGGCGTGTGGTCAGGAAGCCGTGCGGCTTGTGTTAGTGCAGCGTGCGGGCAAGAAGCCGACCGATGGGGCGTCGTTTCTGCGTGGGGCTCGCTTGCCGGTGGGGACTGTGCTTGCATGACGACGCGCTGGAAGCTTGTGATCGAATATGACGGCTCCGGCTTTTGCGGCTGGCAGCGGCAGGCCAGCGTTCCGTCCGTTCAGCAAACCATTGAGGATGCGATCTTCGCTTTTTCCGGAGAGCGTGTGACGCTGCATGTGGCGGGGCGAACGGACGCAGGCGTTCACGCGCTGGCGCAAGTCGCGCATTTCGATTTGGAGAAACAGGTCGAACCACACACTGTTTATGGCGCGATCAATTATCATGTACGTCCAGCCAAGGTCAGCCTTTTGTCGGCGCAGGTGGTGCCCACTGATTTTCATGCGCGGTTTGATGCCAAGGCGCGGTCTTATCGCTATCTGATTGCTAACCGCTCGGCACCACTGGCTCTTAGCGCAGGCAAAGCGTGGCATGTGCCACGCCCTTTAGAGATCGAGCCGATGCAAAAAGCGGCCTCGCTTCTTCTTGGGAAGCACGATTTTTCGACGTTCCGCGCTAGCCATTGCCAAGCGAACTCGCCATGGCGCACTCTTGATGTTCTGGATATTGCAAGGGAGGGCGAGGTCATCGTCTTCTTTACCAAGGCGCGTTCTTTTCTTTATCACCAAGTGCGCAACATGGTCGGTACTTTAACCATGGTGGGCGCAGGCCAGTGGTCTGTTGAGGATTTCGAAGCAGCATTCAAGGCCGCCGACCGCACGCGCGGGGGCCCCACGGCTCCGTCGGAAGGTCTTTATTTTCAAGATGTTTTTTATTGAAAAATTAATAGTTGCATCATCATTTCCGATTATGATGATTTTATAACGTAAAAACGCATAAGGAGAAAAAACATGGTGACATCTGTTCTCTGCTTCAAGCTTCTTATGGCGTTTATGGTTTTCTTTGAAGCCTAAGGCCGCTAGCTCTCTTCCATCAATTTACCGACCCCGCCTATATGGCGGGGTTGCTATGTGTGCGGATGAATTTGTGGATGATAGGTTGGATGTTGTTCCGCCACTTTCGTCCATTGAACAGACCATAATGGCCTACGTCGATTTCAAGATGGCTTTGCTTCATCGCGGCGGGCAGGTTGCTACACAGGGCCAAAGCCGCGCGTGTTTGCCCGGGGGGGGACACATCGTCCAGATCGCTTTCGATGGTGAGCAGAGCCGTTTGGGTGATGGCGGCGGGATCAACCTTGACGCCGCGCCATGTGAAGGTGCCACAGGCCAGATCGCGCCGCTGATAAACGCGTTCGATAAACTGGATAAAAAACTCCTCCGGCACATCCATTACGGCCATATATTCTTCATAGAAACTTGTTCGCGAGGCCCCGGTTTCCTCATCGCCGCGTGTCAAAGCGCGGTAAGGTTGCGTCGATTCCATCAGGCTTTTGTCAAGGGTCGGCAGTGATGCTCCCATAAAATGCATGATGCCCGGATAGACACGCCGTCCGAAGGCTGGATGATAGGGCGGGATCGTTTGGATATAGGTTTCACGGAACCAAGACAGTGGATGAAGCTGGGCCCGTTCACAAAGCACACAGGCGGTGTTCTGGGTGTCAATCGGCCCGCCGAGTAGGGTTAGTGTACTGGGTTGATGCTTGTCTTTTTGTGCCGCGAGTAGGGCTGTCGCGCAAAGGGCTCCGACAGAGGATTGTCCGGCAGCAATAACGTGCAGATGCGGACCTAATTCGTCGATCCATTCCATCAAAAGGCCGATTTGGTCTTCAAGGTCAAAGAAGCCTTGAGCCAGCGGTACCATTTTTGCATCCGTCCAATCGGTGACATAGACATCGTGCGAAGGCAGCATGGCCTCGATCGTGCCGCGCAACAGCGTCGAGAAATGCCCAAACAGCGGTGCGATGATGAGTATCTTGGGGTCTTGTTCAATATGGGCGTTGACTTCGCCGTTTGATGCGCTGCGCTGGAAATGGATCAGTTTGCCGAAGGTTGCTTTTTTGATCACGGTTTCCGTGACGCTGATGGGCTCGCCACGGAAAAAGACTTTCCGAATACCGTAAGACGGCTTGCCATGATAGCGCGTGTTGCATTCAAGCAAAAAGGCCTGATGCGTCGCCTGTTGGATCCAGTCGCTGGTCCGTGGAAGAAAAGGGTTTTGAAGGGCCAGACAAGACAGCTTGGCCCAACTGTTCCACGGCATGAGGGCCAGTGTTCTGAAGTCGAAAAACGGATACAGATACATCGAATCGTGAACCTTTCACAGACAGCTGGTGTCAGCGTATTATGGTTAACGCTGTCTGTAAACAGGTTGGTTCTCGTCCCCGTCTTTTTCGTTTTGCGTCAGTCGTTGCGCAAGGTTGGAAAAAGGCCTTGGCGTGATGTGGTGGGCATGAACAGGATTGCCAGCATCAGATACCGCCAGCCTTTTCTTGTGGGCTGACTATCGGGTTCAGGGCTTAGCGGCGTGAGTCCCTTGATCAGACGCGCACGGCGCAAGAGACGCCTTTTACGGTTCTTTTGATGCGCTTCTTCTATGGCCGAGATTTTATCGACCAGATCCGATTCTTCACGGCGCAGAAAGGTCAGGTGCTCCATCCATCTATGTAGTTTCGCAAACAGTCGCGGACGAGTTCCTGCTTCAGGGGCCAGTGCGGCAATCTTCAGGCAGGTTTGGTCAATGGCATGGGCATTCTCGCATTGAGCTTTGCCGAGCAAAGAAGGATCGGGATGAATAGGCTTTTTGTGTAAAGACATAAAATGTACTCCTGTCGCACGATGTATATCCTTCGTATCACAGGCCGGTAAATTGATTGTTAATTTACCGAAACAATATGTCTGTTAACACAATTTAAGGCATAGCCTTGATGAGGGATTGGGCCGCCTGACTGTTCGAGGAGGTCGAACGGTCAATCAGGATATTGCGCGGCGTGACGTTAGAGCCATACATCCGGTGGTTCCATGTGTGGCGCGGCGCGATGACGGCTCCTTCAAGCGAAGCTCCGACATAAAGCCCTTCGGAGCGCGAGAAGGCGTACATATCGGATTTCAGGCCGAGTCCTGTTGAGGCATTGACGCCCTTGCCAAGCTCGCCTACAGCAACGCCGGCATCGCCGCCAAGGGTGACTTGACGATCCAGAACGGCGTTCAAACCGCGTTCGGTCATGACGGCGATAATGATCTCGGACGAACTGCCGCCGATCTGTAAGCCGAAGCTCAGGCCACCCAGTGTGTAGAAGGCAGGATCGCTCCATGTGTTCTGGGCATTACGAACCAACATGACGGCATTCCCGCCACGTCCACCAATCAAAAAGGCGGCGCGGAGCTGGCTGGGGACGATGATGATAGCTTTGGCGCGTGAGGCTAAATCGACAAGACCGGGATATTGGTTATCGCTCATCATGCTTTGGAAGGTGATGCGAGAGCGGTCGATCAGCTGGTCCGTCTCGCTGGCAAACTCGCCCGCGCTACGGCAACCGCCGAGTGACAAAAGGGCCAAGAACGCGATGAAAAGAGTATGACGCAATCCACGCATAAGGTTGAACTCCCCGTTAATGAAGGCTTGGCAAAACGCCGAATCAAGGATGAAACGCCGCAAGCATGTTGTATAACGACAGCTTCTGTCAATTTTGAGGCGCGAGCGAGGTTACTGTAGGGCTAGAATGACGCCGAGGATGGTGATCTCCACCAGCTCCTGAAGTGTGCCCATCAGCGGTCCGTTGTAACCGCGCAGATGGTTGGCTCCCAACAACGCGACAATAAGACCAGCCCCCGACCCAATGGCCAGAACCTGCGCCGTATAGCTGTCAATCGCCAGATAGCTGATCAAGACACCGATCACGAGCGCCATCACCATGCGAAGGGCAGGTGGCTTTTGGAAATAATCGGCAACAGGGTCGCCAGGTATCGGGCGTAGCCATGCGGCCATCAGAACCATCATCGCTCGCGACCAGCTGGACGAAGTGACCAAGGCGCACAAAACGACAGTGTTGTCGCTCAAGCTCGCGATAGCACCGATCTTCATAATGATGACGAGAATGACGGCCAGCGTACCGTACTGAACCGATCGTTCTTCTTTTAGCCAGCCGATCCCTTTTTCCTGATCGAAGGTCTTGCCGTACTGGTTTGCCATGCTGGCAAACTCTTCCTCGTGCAAGGCCCGTGTCAACCACAGCATGCCGATTACCGCAAAGGCCGCCGTGATGATACCGGGAAGGCCGATCTGGGTCATGATCCAGTCGATGCAAGCCCCGAAGATGCCAATACCGGCTCCGACAAGGGGGAACCAGCCCATCGACTTGCGAACAATTCTGGGCTTGGGTTCATCCGTTAGTTTTAAGTGCAGCCGCGTCAAATAGTTGACGGCCACGACGATCTCGGCCCACAGCGATTCGGCTGACGGCGTGTTAATTGTCAAGACGGGGGGCGATTTAAGAGGCGTCCCGCCCTGCGGGCTGCTGGGTTGCGGCGCAGAATCCTCGGTGCTTTTTTGCACCTCGGTGGAAGGCATCGGGGCCATGGGATCAGTCGGTTCGGTCATGTCCCCATGTTATAACCAATTATGGTAAAAACGCAATCTGGAATGGACCCCTAGCTTGCCTTTTTTGGGATTTTACCTTTCTGTGCGTTTTGGCTATTGTCATGAAAGGAAGTTCTGGCTATAAGCTGAGCTCCTCGCGATGCCTGGGTAGCTCAGTCGGTAGAGCAGGGGACTGAAAATCCCCGTGTCGGCGGTTCAATTCCGTCCCCAGGCACCATTTCCCGGCTCTCCCCCAAAGGATGGGGCGGGGGTTGAGGTTATCATAGCGAGGCCTCCTTGAGGTGGCCACACAAAACAATCGGCTCTCCCCCAAAGGATGGGGCGGGGGTTGAGGGCTCTCCCCCAAAGGATGGGGCGGGGGTTGAGGTTATCATAGCGAGGCCTCCTTGAGGTGGCCACACAAAACAATCACACGAAGTCTGTAATTCTCGAAGTTCCTGAAGCCGTAGGCACGGCGCTGGATGAGTTTCATCTTGCGGTGAAAGCTCTAGTCTTTCACGGCCTACGCAAGACCGCCACGGGGAACCTTGCTGAGGCTGGCTGTACCAGTGAACAAATCAAAGCCATCACCGGACACAAAACCGACCGTATGGTCTCGCATTATGTGGCAGGGGCAAAACAGAAGGAACCGGCTAAGGCTGCTATGGCTAAGCTAGATAATGTCCAAGGACTAAGGCTTCTGCACCCATTTAACCATATAGTTATTTTGATCTTTCAACCTTTTCTCTTTTGATATAATGAAAACATGCGCTGCGAATCCATAGTTATGATCTTTTAGATATCCAACAAGCTTTTGCCTATCGTGTTCAATCTCTTTTATTTCCAACAGTTCTTCGTAAGAAGCGTTCTTCGTCCTTTTGACTTCTAAGGCGAGAATGTTAGGGCCAGCAGGCCCGCGTTTGTGAATAATTATGTCTGGTACTACATTCTTCAGTTCGCCATTTTGTAGATACGCCGTTTTCGGATCCTTTTTCTCTCCTTCACGGTTATAGTCAAAATCGACAACAATATCTGTCTCTCTTGTTATTTGCTGCTGGATATAACCACCAAGATGAAACACCATCGCTCTTTCTGAAGCATCATGTTCTAGGAGATAACGTTGCTCGGTTTCAAGACGAGATAAGGCCATCTCAACGATCTGTTTGACCTGAGCTTCTGTCCACGACATGCTCGTTTTCCTTTCCATTTTTGTTCAGAAAAAAGAGAAACTGCCCAACTCATAACACAAAAGGCTTGGGAATGAACCCAAGCCTTTGATGGTGATGGTAGGCAGTGAGAGTTTCGAACTCCCGACCCTCTCGGTGTAAAGAGTATATCCCTCTTTATAAATCAACACCGTTGGGCAAAATCACCTGACTTACCTACCCCACCTTTTCCGCCATTTTTCGGAGCTGTGCCCAACTACCTTATCAAAAAGCTAGATTAATAACACCAACCTATGCCCTCACTGTAGCTAGGAACTGGTCCACTTGGTAACGTAATTTCTCTGCATTTGAGGCAAGTTCACCACTGGCGGCAACCATTTGTGTTTCACTAGCAACATTTTCTGTAACGGATGTTGTCACTTTCGCGATATTGGCGGAAACTTCTTGCGTGCCCTGTGCGGCTTGCTGGACGTTATTCGAGATTTCTTTGGTTGCCGCGCCCTGCTGCTCGACGGCTGATGCGATGTTGGATGAGATTTCTTTAACTTTTTCGATAATTTTAGCGATGTCACTAATAGCTAGAACAGAGGCACGTGTTTGTTCTTGAACCGTTGCAATCTGCGAGCTGATTTCCTCAGTTGCTTTGGCCGTTTGTGTGGCAAGGCTTTTAACCTCTCCCGCCACAACAGCGAAACCCTTCCCCGCATCACCGGCGCGTGCGGCTTCGATCGTTGCATTCAGTGCCAAAAGGTTGGTTTGGGACGCGATGTTATTAATTAGGCTGATAACCTGCCCAATCTTTTCGGCAGAAACGGACAATTCTGCAACAGTCTTGTTCGTTTTCTCTGTTTCGTCAGAGGCTTTCTGAGAGATGGTTGCCGCCTCGGTAACCTGTCGGCTTATTTCACTTATGGAAGCCGAAAGTTCTTCAGAGGCTGAGGCAACGGTGCCTACATTGGACGATGTTTCATCCGTTGCGGCGGCTACGCTTGTCATATTCTCCCGCACAAGCTGCGAGCGGCGCGACATGTCCTCAAGAAGCGAGTGCATCTCGGTTGACGAGCTTGAGACAACTTGAACGATGCCCATGACGTTCGTTTCAAACGTGGCCGCCATTTGCAGAAGGGATTCTCTGCGCTCGGTAGCGGCACGCGCTTCAGCTTCCTTTTGCTCGCGGCGCATCTCCTCCATTTGGATGGCGTTTTCTTTAAACACTTGAACGGTCTTCGCGATGTCGCCGACTTCGTCCTTACGTTCCGTTCCAAAAACCTCGATACTGGTGTCTCCCTTTGCCAGCTTGTTCATCAAAACAAGCATTTCGGAAACAGGCTTTGTAATCGAACGCGTGATGAACCACGCTAAACCAAGGCCAAGAATGAGGCCTGCCAATATAATGGCTATAATTCCATTGTTTATCGAATCAACCGCAACTTTGGCCTGATCGTTCTCTTCCTTTGCTACATCGACTTGAAGCTGGAGGAGTTTGCGCATAGGGACAATAGCATCATTGAAAGCTTTGGCCCCATCTGTTTCAACCATTTTATCTATGGCTTCTTGGTTGCCGCCCTTGATCGTCTCCAAAACTTTTGTTCGCACAGCTCGATAGTTGGCAAGGCCAGACGTGAACTCTGCCGCAATAGCCGTTTCTTCAGTTTTCAATTTTGTTGCTAAATAGGCGTTGTATTCTTTATCGATAGCTTGATCGAACTCGCCAATTTCCTTAATAAACTGCGCATGTTTGTTGGTGTCCGTTGTTGCCGCTGCATTAACAACACGTGTGCGAACACGGTGTAAGTAATCTTGCGCAATGGAAAGCTGGCCAAGGGGAACCGCCCTGTCGTTATAGACACTTGAAAGGCGACCGGCAATATCATGGAGTCCATTATATCCTATCAAACCGACAGCGCCCAGAAGGAGCAAAAGAACCAAGCTCAGGCCGATAAGACGCGTGCCGATACGAAGATTATTAAACATTTCCTTACCCTTTTTCAAAGAGATGGGCGATAACAAACGCACCAGCAACAATAGGCACGGGGGGGGGGTAAATTAATGGTTAATGTATGGTTATCTGCGTGTGTTTAAAACATTTTGACGTTGGAGAATGCCTGTTTCAAAGTCTTTCTCGCCATTTCTTTCCTCGCCAAGCAAAACGGCGCATATAACGCTGCGCGGCAGCCTGCGCCGCGCTCAAGCTATACCTTGCAAGGGTGAGTTGCCCGCGGCAACGAGGGGGCGGCAAAGCCCCCTTTTGTCGGCTCAGGACTTGTTCTTGAGGTTCATTTAGGTATAGAATGCGGGGCACGGCGGCTATGTCCTGACGATGAGGAACAAATGACAGAACCCAAAGAAATCCCCCCTAAGGAGCTGGTCGCCATTATGGATGCGGCCATTGTGAAGTTTAAGGGGCAAAGTAACGTATTGGAAGGCGCACTCGGTGCCCTCGTCTTCGGGCGGCGGATCGGCTGGCGTCCTCTTTTTCTTATGCACAGCAGCGCAACAATCAAAAAATATGAGCAAATCTTAGGTGTATCCTTTCGCGAGGTTCTACCAGAAGAAGGCGACAAGGCTTCAAAATCAATCGCTTGGAAAGGGGCTAAGAAAATCGGGAATTTTTGGAAAGCTGTGACGGGCAACACAAAAAACGTCCGGTCAGGCGAAGTTTCATAGACTGAATTTGAAATTCATTTAATTGCACTTGACGTGCATCTATCAACTCTGGTAATGATCCACCTGTGAAACAACTTTACAGGGGGATTGGCTATGATTGACGGTATAAAGCAAGAAGAACAGACAGCCGCGATGCCTTCGTGTGGCAGCGGCGGGAGCCGCGAACACGAAGGTGGAGCGGCTGAGGTGGGTGCGACGCCGTTTAACAAAGCACCCTCCGTCCCCATCATAAGAGTTTTAAGATATGGAATAGACAGCCTCTTCCTTTCTTTCCAAGGAAGGATATTCAAAGAGCGTGAAGCACAGCTTGCAGACTTAAAAAAGTTCGCACAATCGGATGATCCCTCGCAAAGGGCAGATGCCCAGCTTGAAATTGGCGATCATCTTTTTGAGGTAAAAGACAAGGGAAGCCGTGCTTTTTCCTACTGCCTCGCTGACAAGGGCTTTTTTATAAAACTAAACAAGAGCCGACAAATTCGCCGCAAGGAGGCCGAAGAGCTTCTTGAACGCGGTTATGTTCCATCTTCACAAAAGACACTCCCTTTTGCCTCGGTTCAAATATCCAGTGAATATTTGACGGCTGTCGGGTCACTTGCCGCTATGGAAGAGCTACGCGGTATTCTCTCCGAATTGGGTTTGGTGGATAGCGAAAAAGTTAGCCGCGCTGATTTATTCGTGGACTTCACAACTGATTTTGATTTTTCTTATCTCCAATCCAATGATTTCATAACAAACTGCAAATCCTTTCACCGTTTTGAAGAGAAGCCTAACTTCTCCGGCGTATCCATGGGCATGGGTGGTCTCATCGGTTTCCGCCTCTACAACAAAACATTGGAAATGAAGCTTCGCCCTCGTGACTATCTGTTTGCCATCTGGGAAGCCGCCGGACGGATAGAAGATCAAGACGTATGGCGTGCTGAGTTTGAAATCAAACGCGACGCTTTGAAGCATATGCACCTAGGGGAGCGCATAGAAGGCACGAAGCCCTCAGGTATCAACACGGTCGCACAGCTTGTTCAGAGCCAATCGGGACTTTGGGAATATCTGACACAAGAATGGCTGCGCATGGTTGTCCCCAATCCAAATGACGCACACAGGGAAAGATGGGAAACTCACCCTCTGTGGCAAGACATTCAAAGCGCGTTTGCCGAATTGCCTCATTTCCCGATTGAACGTCAATCTTTTGATTTCTCTCGCCCCGCAAGTGATGATTGGATTTTCAGAAATGGTTTTGCTGGCTTGACTTCCTTTATGGCGCGTGAAGGCATTGATGATATTGAAACAGCTTTTGAGGAAATGACCGAACAAGCCGATCTCTACCTTTCCAAAGGTGCTCCACCAAAAAACAAAGGCGCACTGACCGATTTGCGCAATCGTGTTAGCGAAAAGGTTTTAGAAAAGCGCATGAAGTTCAACAAATTCGTCGCTGGCAAACTTCCTCGTATTTACGACCGCGAGGACTTTGAAGGGGAGATTGTCAATGACTAGGCGCACCCTTCCCTTGCCCGAAAGCCGGATATGGAATGCCAAGCAAGTAGCGGCGTTCCTTGGGCACAGTGAGCAATGGTTTTATGCAAACCGCAAAACCCTTGAGCTTTACAAGTTCCCTAAGCGTAACGTCCTGATGGGCGGCTGGGACAGCCAAGCCATTACGCGCTGGCTTGATGAAAAGTCAGATATTGCAAAGCCCGTTTTTGACACGCCCGATATTCAAAACAGAATTTTAGAGAATTTGAAAAGCTATGGTCAAGGTTGCGTTTCCATTTGTTGAAAAGAACACAAGCAAGGGGCGGGTTTATCTCCGCTACCGCCGCAACGGGCGGCGTGTGTCCTTGCCCAGTGATCCAACCAGCAAAGAATTTTATGAGGCCTATCACCGTATCCATTCCAGTTTTGAGGATAGCGGCAAGCCCTCTCCTGCTGCCGATAGCGTCACGGTCATTATTGACGCCTTCAAAAAGAGTTCTGACTTTCTGGATTTGTCGCGCTCAACACAAGCCAACTATAAAACGCATTTGAGGATCATAGACGAATGCTTGGGCAATGAACCCATTCAAGCCATTAATCGCCGGATTGTTCTTGCCTTCCGCGATATGATGCTGACCAAGCCAACTGATCCCGTTGATGAGAACGGCAATAAGCCAACCTACCCCGCGCGCGCCAACTATGCGGGGGAAGTTTTCCGCCGTCTTCTCTCCTTCGCCTTTGATCGCGGTTATATCCTCTTCAATCCGGCCACACGACCAGGCAAAGTTAAAACGGGTTCATATAGGCCGTGGACTGAGGCGGATATTGAAGCTTTTCGTGAAATCGCCCCGCCTCATATTATTTTGGCGTTGGATATTGCCCTTCACACGGGGCAACGGCTGGGCGACATTTTGAATATGACATGGAGCCAAATAACGGACGATGGCGGCGTACGCTTGACACAAGGCAAGACAGGCGCAGAGTTATGGCTTCCCCTTCACCACAAACTTGCTGCAACGCTTGAGACGCATAAGAAAGCCAGCACCTCTACCCATATCGTCACCACGGCGGCAGGGAAGCCCTACAAACCGGATCACTTCAAACACGAGTGGAAACGGTGGGCGGATAAAGCAGGGCTTCAGGGGCTTGTTTTCCACGGTCTACGCAAGACCGCCACGGGCAACCTTGCCGAGGCTGGCTGCACCAGTGAACAAATAAAAGCCATCACAGGGCACAAAACAGACCGTATGGTCTCGCACTATGTGGCTGGCGCAAAGCAGAAGGAAAGAGCCAAAGCGGCTATGAAAAAATTGGAAACTGCCCAACTCATCTTTGATGAATTGCCCAACTCATAACACAAAAGGCTTGGGAATAAACCCAAGCCTTTGATGTATATGGTAGGCAGTGAGGGTTTCGAACCCCCGACCCTCTCGGTGTAAACGAGATGCTCTACCGCTGAGCTAACTGCCCTTACCATGGGGTGATCTGTTAGCAGGGTTTCCCCTGTTTGAACAACCCTTTTTTAGACGCACCTGGTAAAAAGAAAGGGCTTACTTGCCCTTTTCGCCGTTGACGGCTTCTTTAAGCTGCTTGCCGGCGCGGAACTTGGGCAGGCGGGAGGCTTGAATGTCGATGACTTCG
>JAQUHK010000100.1 GCA_028683655.1 Alphaproteobacteria bacterium | reverse complement strand
GATGTCCAAAGACTTGCCGCCGCCCTGAATAACACGCCTAGAAAATGTCTTGGCTATAAGACCCCTTTAGAGGTATTTTCCAAACAGTTCCAACCGTTGCACTTGGAATGTGAATCTACCTCCCCGCTTTCGCGGGGATGACGCATTTTTGATAGGAAGCACAACGCTTCATGGGCAAAAGGTGTCCCAGAAATGTTAGCAAACGGAGTCCGCATGTTATCCCGTATCACAGAAGAAACCAGTGAGGGTCTTTTTCTTGAAATCCCGCAAGAGATTTTAGACCACCTCAACCTATCCCTTGGCAGCGAGGTCGAGATCACGCCTATAACAAACGGTTTGTCTGTAACACCTGTTTTTAAAAATTCACCTTAAACTTATATCACATCCTTACACATTCCGCCGGAACCCTATATGACAGACACCATGACCACCACCGCTCCCATCATCATTCTTGTTCATCCGCAGCTTGTCGAAAATATCGGTATGACGGCGCGGGCCATGGCGAATTGCGCGCTGGGTGAGCTGCGCATCGTTGCGCCGCGCGATCCGTGGCCGCTTGGCGAGGTGCATCGTCAGCGGATGATGGCGGCCTCATCGGGCGCGGATGATATTCTGGAAAACGCAAAACTCTTTGACAGCGTGCAAGACGCCATTGCCGATTTGAACCATGTTTATGCCACCACCTCGCGCCTCAACGACATGACCAACCGCATCTTGACGGCGAAAGCCGCCGCGCCCGACATGGTAGAGCGCGTGCGGGCCGATGAGAAAATCGGCGTGTTGTTTGGGCCAGAGCGCACAGGTCTTGTGAATGATTATATCGCGATGGCGGGCACAAAAATCACCATCCCGCTCAACCCCGCCTTTATGTCGCTGAACCTCGCGCAATGTGTTTTGCTGATCGGCTATGAATGGTATCAGGCGAATGACAGCACCCCGCCCAGCCAGATTCACGTCGGCAAAAGCCGCCCTGCAACACGCGAGGAATATCAAAACTTCTTCAACCGGCTTGAGCATTATCTGGACGAAGCCGGATTCTTTGTGGCGGACGATATGCGCCCGACGATGACGCGCAACCTGCACGCCGCCTTGCAACGCGCCGACATGACGGAACAGGAAATCCGTTCATGGCACGGCGTGATCAAGGCCCTTGTGACAGGCTCACAGCGCAAGGACAAACCGCATGAATGACAACAGCAAGGGCCACGTGCTCGTCACGGGAGCCGCGCTCCGCATCGGTCGCGAGATCGCGCTGACCCTCGCGCAGGCGGGATGGGATGTAACGATCCACTTCAACCGCTCCGCCGACGCGGCGCAAAGCCTTGCGCTGGAAATCAAGGCACTGGGCCGTTATGCTGGCATGGCACAAGCCGATCTGGCCGACCCGCAGGCCGTCGCCGCTCTGATCCTCTCGCTGCAAGGCCCGCCGCTCACGGCTTTGGTGAACAATGCCAGCCTGTTCGAGCATGACGACAAAGACCCCGACGGCAGCCGCCACAAGGCCATCAACTTTGCTGCGCCGATCACGCTTTCCCATGCCCTTCTGGGCGGGCTTGCCGCTGACAGTGCCGGAGCCATCGTCCATATCCTCGACAATACCAGCCAGCCAGCGATCCTGACCCATTATGCCCACAGCCGCCATCTTCTGCGCGAAACAATCCCCGCGCTGGCCACGGCCTTTGCGCCAAAGGTGCGCGTAAACGCCGTGGCCGTCGGCCCCAGCCTGATCAACGAGCGGCAGTCACAGGCTCATTTCAAAGCGCGATGCACCGAAACGCCGCTTGGCCATGCCAGTCAGCCCATCGATATCGCCAAAGCCGTCCTGTGCCTGCTTGAGAACAGCTCGATCACCGGCGCGATCCTGCCTGTGGACAGTGGACTACACCTTATTTCGACCTGACTTTTGCCTTTTTGGGGACTTTCCTAGCCAAAAATGGTAACACCATCGTATCGTTATCCCTGATCCAGCCCCCCTAAATCGGACAGATAAAGGGCTGATTGTTCACATTCCCCCTTTCTGCGCCTCCCTTTTTTCGAAACGGGAATAAAACCGGGGCAGAATAAGGAGGAAAAAGCCACTAAAACACGCCCTATCAATAAGATAGATGCACTGCCCAAAAAACGGGCAAGCCGATAAAACGCGCTTAAACCCCAGCAAATCCGCAAAGGCAGAATGAATTGCCCACAAAGTTATCCACATTTTTGGGGATAGTTTTCACAGGGAGCTGGAAGGAGCTTTTTTGCACAAAAAAGGCGGAAGCAAATCGCTTCCGCCTTTGACAAGACATTAAGGCTGCCTGCCCTATTTCCGGTTATCATTTCTGCTCGCCATCCGTCCCCAAGACGATGCCCGCCGGCGGTTCGATCGCCGAGGTACGTCCCGTAGTAACTGGCGCAGGGGCCTTAACAATCGCCATCGCGTCTTTCGCCGTCTTCGCGGCCTCTGCCTGCGTCGCCGCCGGAGCCTTCACCGGGTCCAGCTTTTGGGGGGCAGCCACGGGTACGAGGGGAGCCGTCTCTGGCGCAGCAGGTTTGGCGGCGACAGCTTCCTTCTTCTTGGGGGCCGTCACACCCGCTTTGTCCGTCTTGCTGACCGTCTTTTCGGTCTTCTTGGCAGGAGCGGGTTTTGTCTCCTTCTTCTTGCTGGCCTTCTTTTCCTTCACAGCCTTCTTGGTCGCGCTTTCCGCCTTGGCCAGATGCGCTTCAAAGCTCGTGCAACCTGTTATCCCTTGGAAATAACCGCTGAACGTCCCAGCGGCAGGATCAAAGCTGCCGATCATGATCGTATTAAAAAAGTCCTTCGGCCTGTTGACCCATTTGCCCGGATTAATCAGGATACGCTGCGAGTCCGCGTCATACTCGCCGAACACACGATAGCTGCCGACCGGCACATACGGATTGCGCGGGGTGGGATAGAACTTGAACTCGCCCTCGAACTGCTCACCCTTCACCTTTTCAATTGAAAGGGTCGCGCCGGTTGTCCCCTGCGCACAGGTATAATTGCCGATCCATTGCCCCATTGGCGAAAAGTCTTTGTGGAGAGGCTTACCCGTTGCCGACAACGGCACCGTCATCTTTTCGCCAGCCAGACGACCGGACGTCCGCACCGTATCAGCCATGGGCAGATGGCTGGGCAAAGAAGCTGGCTGATTGGTTTCCGCGTTGCTCTGGACAGACGACAAGGCGGATACTGGCGCAGAAGTTTCACATAAAACCATCACAAGGCCGATCTCGCCAGCCGACCAAAGAAAGATCAGATGCTTATCGGTGCGGTCGGCGATAAACATCGTGACATCGCGCGATACGGAATTGACCGTCTTGGATTCGACGGCAAAGCCTTGCGCCCTTAAGCGATCAACAACATTGTTGAACAGCAAGTTCACCCGCCCCTGCTCGTCCGAGGCCGTGCGCCAGCCATAGGCTTCCATCCGCCCGCACGAGCGACCAAGCTCGCTGCTCGCCGTCAGCATCGCCATCTGGAAGTTACGCTGAACCGGCAGGATAAGCGGTCGATCATCAAAGGAAATCCCCGCAATCGGCGATCCGGCAGCGGTCGGCATGTCGGCGGCCAAGGCTGGTGCCCCGCGCCCCACAGCAGCAACCAGCAGCATCATAAGGAAAAAGATTTTGAAGCAACGTCCAATCATCATAAGCGAGCCCGTTCATGCATCGTCTTAACGAATCACGCGCCAGAAAAGCGCACCCCGTTCACTATGCCGAGGCCGAGCCTTCCATGCAAGAGCAAGCTTGCCCATTGCAAGAAGTAACCCCTTTCCGACACGTCATTTTTTGATTTGAACCTATAAATATTAAGGCTTCATAAAGACATCTAGGAGATAATAGGGTGGATAAAAGGGGGCTCCCCCCCTCTTATCGCGTCCTTCACCACTGGGGTTACAGCCACAGACGTGTTGGTTAACAGTGAATACCCTTGTATTTACCGTAGATTACAAATATGGGTTTTAACAAGGCTTGTCCTAAGTCACAACCACACACGGACGATGCCCCCTATGAAAGAAGAAAGGACGGAAGCCATGTCACCTTTTCTGGCTTCAATCAGACAATTCACCAAAGAAACCGGGGGCGTTGCCCTCCCGCTTCTTTGCTTGCTGATTACCATCCTGGTCGGTGCCTCCGGTGCTGCCGTTGACATTGCCCGAAAACAGCTCGTCCAGACCCGCCTTTCACAGGCCCTTGATGCAGCGGGCCTTGCTGCGGCGTCGACCCTCAGTTCAGCCGATGCCGAAACAGAAGCCAAGAAATATCTCAAAGCCAATTTTCCTGACAATTACCTTGGAGCCAGCAGTCCGAGCGTGCTTGTTACTGTGTCGCCCGACCAATCAACCGTAACCATCTCGGCGTCCGTCAATATGCCGACCATCTTGATGGGCGTCATGGGCTATCACACCATGAGCACAAACGTCAGCACGGAAATCAAACGCGAGTCCAAGGGTATCGAAGTCGTTATGGTTCTTGATAATACAGGGTCCATGAACAGTTCGGGCAAGCTTGGTGCTTTAAAGACGGCGGCGAAAGCCATGGTCGATGCCCTGTATGCGACCGGCACAAATAACGTCTGGGTTGGCCTTGTCCCATTTGGCCAAACCGTCAACATCGGCACGAACCACGCAAACTGGCTCAACACGCTATCGCCCAAATACCACTGGACTTGGCCCACAAGCATGCCATGGGCGGGCTGTGTCGAGGAAAGGCACTGGAGCACAAGCTCAATCGGCAAAGCTAACGCGCCGCTTACAACCGGCGCAGATCTCACCGACACGCCACCCAGCTCAAGCGATGAAGCCACCCAATTCTCCGCTTACTATCACCCTTGTTATAAAGGCAACGATTCTGATTACGGTGCCTCTTACGCTGGGTATTATTACAATAATTCGGGAAGCTGCGGTTGGTGGTGCCCTTCAGGATCGTCTTATAATATTCAAACAGGCTTATGCGATTGCAACTATGGCATGAATGGCAACAATGCCTGTATTACCTGTCCAGGCAATACGACATGGAACAGCAGCACGCATCAATGCGTGTGTAATACGGAATTGGACGTAAAGGGCAACTGCATCTCGTGCCCATCCAATTCAACTTGGAACAGCAGCGCGCATAAATGCCTCTGCAACACAGGCTATAACTACAATTACGCGAATAACACCTGCGTCTCCATATGCAGTGGCATACCGGGCATGTATCTATCAAACGGACAGTGTCTGTGTGACACATGGAGTGGGTGGGCCAGTAATGGTGCTGGCGGCTGCGTCAAAGAATGCGGCACGAACATGAAGTGGGACACCTCGCTGCAAGCCTGCGTTTGCCAATATACGTCGATTTATTATGATGCGGGCAACAATTCCTGCGTTGCCTTCTGCCCACAAGGAAGCAACATTTATACAAGCAGGTACAACGCTTATTATAGCAACGGGGCCTGTTATTGCAACGCTGGCTTCTCCTATAACTCGTCAACACAATCATGCGTCTCGGGCCAGTAGCCAAGGCTTCAAAGGAGGCAAAAATGCCACGTTCTCTCTTTACAGTCACAAATGCCCTGGCGTTGACCCTCTTCGCCGTTACGCTCATGTCATCGGATTTGGCGCACGCCTATACTGTACCGACAACAGGCCCCAACAAGTATTGCGTCAAGCCTGTATCACCGATGACCAATCAAAAGAATGACGTCAAGAACGCCATCGACGACATGGCCGCCGGTGGCGATACCATGATCAACATGGGGCTGGCTTGGGGATGGCGCATGCTTTCCCCCAAATGGCGCGGGCTTTGGGGTGGAGCTATGGACTCCAACAATCTGCCTTTGGATTATAACGGTACGCACACCAACAAGGCTCTCATATTACTCACGGACGGTGTCAATACCTTTGGCCCGGGCGGCAGTTATTACGAAGGGTATACTGCCTACGAGTATCTGACTTATGGCCGATTACTCAAAAACGAGAATCCCAATTCGAATTCTAAAGTCACCAACGCGACGGATTCAAAGGCAAATCTCGACACAAAAACGCTGGCCCTTTGCAATGAAATCAAGTCCCACAATATTTATCTCTACGTTGTTGCTCTTGACACGGATAACACGATGGATGCCGCGACAAAAACGATGCTTCAAAACTGCGCGACGGCGATCAGCTATTACTTCTATGCCCCTGATACCTCGCAGCTTAACGGCATTTTCGGCAAGATCGGCGACTCGCTGTCAAACCTGCGCGTCAGCAAATAAGGTCGAAGACAAAAAAAGAAAAAAGGGTGGGATCTTCCCGCCCTTTTTTTATCCCCTTATACCAACGGCCCAATAAAAACACCAGCTACGTCATCGCGAGGAGCGCAGCGACGTGGCGATCCAGTCCCCAAGTTTCCAGCAGGAGGACTAGATTGCCGCGCTCCCTGCGGTCGCTCGCAATGACGAAGACGGTGTTTTCATCGGGCCATTGGTATTAGCTCACCGCACGAGTGCGCTGGCAGGAACGAAGCGAAAGCCTCGGGCTTGCGCTTGGGGTATCCATGCCTCAAGAGCTTCCAGCGTTGCAGCATGCGGATGTCCGATTGCCACCGCATAGCCTTTGCGCCGGACCACCTGCTCAAGACGAGCAAGCTGACCCTGTATCGCGGCAGCGGAAACCGTGTCGTCCAGAAATACATCGCGGCCAACGGTACGCACGCCCTGCTCTTCGGCCACTTGCTGGGCGATCGACTCGCTGCTTGTACGGGAGTCGACAAAATAGAGCCCGCGACTGTGCAGCACGCCTGTGACAAAGGCCATCCCTTCCTGATCGGCGGTGAACTTGCTGCCCATATGATTATTCACACCCGCAAAGCCTTCAAAAGAATCCAACGCTTTATCAAGGCAAAACGTCCATTGCTCGGCCCCCTGTCCGGTCTTAAGCGCACAGGGTCCGGGGTTCTCGCCCCCGACGGCTTCCATCGGCAAATGGAGCATGCTTTCATGCCCAGCCGCCGCAGCCGCTTTCGTTTGCGCCTCAAGCCCCGAGGCATAGGGCAGATAGGAAAGCGTCACAAAGGCGGGCAACCGCACGGCGCGCGCGGCGTTTTTGGCATTGAGCCCCATATCGTCGATGATGATGGCAATCTCCCCGCGCCCCTCTCCTTGAGGCAGCGGCACCTGTCCACGAGGGGAAGCCCCTTTGACAGGCGGCGGCAAGGCAGGCGATGGCTCGGCCTCGGGCCCGGTAGGAGGCGGGGACATCAAGTCTTCTTTCCACTGCCTCATATCCTGCCAAAACGAGGGCACGTCCTTAAGGTCTGTCACGGACGGGATGGACAG
Organism: Alphaproteobacteria bacterium; assembly: GCA_028683655.1. GTDB lineage: Bacteria > Pseudomonadota > Alphaproteobacteria > UBA9219 > UBA9219 > UBA8914. Next base: position 457 of record JAQUHK010000100.1, on the reverse strand, counting down.
GCCGGAGAGATCGGGCCCCTTCGGCATCTCGACCCTGACGGGTACGCGCCACTTGGTGTGAGGCACTTCAGGCCCCAGTTGATAGAACCACAGCCCCGCCATAGCCGCGATAACCAAAGCGACCACAAGCCCCTTGCCCCACGTCGCCGCTGCCTTCTTCTTTCGCTTTTTGCCCATACCTGCCCTGTCAGTGAAACCGTTTATTCCGGCATCGGAACCATGCGGAGCTTGCAGCCCCCTTTATCGTTATACCTTTCGCACGTCAAGAGTTGGGCTTTTTATCAAAAAACCCCGTCATACCGGCGAAAGCCGGTATCCAGTCCCCAGCCAACCGCTTGTCCCGAACGATCAGGTTTTAGGCGTTTTATGCGCCGTGGACACGGCGCGCCTAGATACCGGCCTGCGCCGGTATGACCCGATCTTTGAGGGGATGATGCCAATTTTTCAAGTGCTTTGA
>JAQUHK010000099.1 GCA_028683655.1 Alphaproteobacteria bacterium | reverse complement strand
CCATCCGTCACCGTTTGCGCGGTAAGGTCGATGGTGAGCGGGCCGTTGCTTTGGGCCAGCGCGTCGATCTTGTCCTTGGCAAGGCGGATCAGGAGGATGCCGTTTTTATAGGCGTTGTTATAGAAAATATCGGCAAAACTCGGCGCGATCACGGCGCGAATGCCGAAATCGAGCAGCGACCAAGGCGCATGTTCGCGGCTTGAGCCACAGCCGAAGTTCTCGCCAGCCAAAAGGATTTGCGCCTCCGGCTTTTGGTTCAGCACAAAATCGGCGCGAGGGTTTCCCTCCTCATCATAACGCAGGGCGGCGAAAAGCCATTTTCCAAGGCCCGTGCGCTTGATGGTTTTCAGGTATTGCTTGGCGATAATCATATCCGTGTCGATATTCGCAATCGGCAAAAACGCCGCCGTCGCCGTCAGGGTTGTGAACTTCTCCATCTTACTTTTCCCCTTTCAAAAACACGCGCACATCGGTCAGGCATCCTTCTATTGCGGCGGCGGCGGCACTCATCGGGCTGACAAGGTGGGTGCGCCCGCCTGCGCCTTGGCGGCCTTCGAAATTGCGGTTGGAGGTAGAGGCGCAACGCTGCCCGCTGCCCAGCCTGTCGGCATTCATGGCCAAACACATAGAGCATCCGGCCTGCCGCCATTCAAAGCCCGCTTCGATAAAGATTTTGTCGAGCCCTTCCGCTTCCGCCTGTTCCTTGACAAGGCCCGATCCCGGTACGACCAGCACGCGCTTGACGCTTGCGGCTTTCTTGCGGCCTTTGGCAATCTGTGCCGCTTGCCGCAAATCCTCAATCCGTCCGTTCGTGCAGGAGCCGATGAAGACTTGGTCGATGGGCAGACCTTCAAGCTTCTGTCCCGCGACAAGGCCCATATAATCAAGCGCACGCTGGACCGAGGCGCGGCGAATATCGTCGGTGATCGAAGCCGGATCGGGAACACAGCCCGTGATGGGCCCACCCATTTCAGGATTGGTGCCCCATGTTGCTTGTGGCTCGATCTTCGCCGCGTCAATCGTGATTTCCGCATCAAACACGGCATCGGGATCGGTCTTCATCGTGCGCCAGAAGGCAACGGCTTTGTCCCACGCCTCGCCTTGCGGGGCATAGGGACGACCTTTGAGATAGTCGAAGGTTGTTTCATCGGGCGCGATAAGGCCCGCGCGCGCTCCCGCCTCAATCGACATATTGGCCAGCGTCATGCGGCCTTCCATCGAAAGAGACTCAATCGCTTCGCCCGCATATTCGATCACATGGCCTGTGCCGCCCGCGATGCCGATCTGCGCAATGATCGCGAGGATCAGGTCCTTCGCGCCGACGCCGTCTTGCAGCGCACCGTGCATTGTGATGCGCATATTCTTGGATTTACGCATCATCAAGGCTTGCGTGGCGAACACCTGTTCTACTTCGCGTGTGCCCACGCCAAACGCAAGTGCGCCAAACGCGCCGTGGGTGGAGGTATGGCTGTCGCCGCAAACCATCGTGATCGCGGGCAGGGTAAAGCCTTGCTCTGGCCCGATCACATGCACGATGCCTTGGCGTTTGTCGCTGGGCCCGAAATAGCGGATCTTCTGCGCCGCGACGTTGGATTCCAGCGTTTCAACCTGAAGACGGGATTCCTCGTCTTCAATGGGGCCGGTGCGTTCGGTGGTTGGCACGTTATGGTCGGCGGTGGCCAGATGGCTTGATGGGCGGCGGAAGGGACGCTTGGCGATTTCCAGCCCTTCGAATGCTTGCGGGCTCGTGACCTCGTGAACAAGCTGGCGGTCGATATAGACAAGGGCAGTGCCGTCATCGAAAGTTTTGATGACGTGATCATCCCAGATTTTGTCATACAGAGTCTTGCCCATGCCTTACGCCTCCTTTTGAGCGGCCTGCGCCATGATCTTGCCAACCGCACCGACATAGGCGCGAGCGGAAGCCATGATCGTATCCGTATCACGCGCGTGGCCCGTATAAAAGCGGTCGTTTTCTTTGAGCACGATAACCGCCTCGGCCTGCGCATCCGTGCCTTGCGAAACGCTGTGCACTTCAAACGAGGTGAGCGTGGCGTGACAGTTCGTCGCCGCCATGATGGCTTGGAAGATGGCATCCAGAGGTCCATCGCCGTCGCAGGAGGTTTCCTTGGACGTGCCGTCGATTTGCATCTGGATCGTGGCGGTATAGGAGCCCGCGCCCTTTTGCGTGGTGTTGAAGCCGTCCAGCTTGATATAGCTTTGCATCGCGACATGTTGATGATCGTGAATGAGCGTGAGCAAGTCTTCCTCGGTCACGTTCTTCTTGCGGTCGCACAGGGCTTTGAACGCCTCAAAACAGCGCAGGAAGGCTTCCTCGTCCATTTCGATCTTCCATTCGTCCAGCTTGTTTTTCAGCGCGGCGCGGCCCGAATGTTTGCCCAGAACGATTTGCGATTGCGTGATGCCGACGCTGGCGGGCGTCATGATTTCATAGGTTTCGCGGTTTTTCAGAATCCCGTCTTGATGAATGCCGCTTTCATGCGCGAAGGCGTTTGATCCAACGATGGCCTTGTTCTTTTGTACGAAGAAGCCCGTCGTCGAGGCTACAAAGCGCGAGGTCGGATAGATGCGCTTGGTGTCGATACCCGTCGTGCAGCCAAAGAAATCGGCGCGGGTTTTCAGAGCCATCACGATTTCTTCCAGCGGCGCATTGCCTGCGCGTTCGCCAATGCCGTTGATGGTGCATTCAACCTGCCGTGCGCCTGCCTTCACGCCCGCCAGCGAATTGGCGGCGGCGAGGCCCAGATCGTCATGGCAGTGAACCGAGAAACAGACCGACGGAAACTGCGCCACCAACTGCGCGATCAAGGCCTGATATTCTTCGGGGATGGCATAGCCGACCGTGTCGGGGATGTTGATGGTGCTGGCTCCGGCATTCACGGCGGCGGCGACAGCCTTGGACAGATAGGCAATGCCCGTGCGCGTCGCGTCCATCGCCGACCATTCCACATCGTCGCAGAAGGTGCGGGCATAGCGCACCGTTTCGTCGATGATTTCCAGAACTTGCTCTTCCGTCTTGCGCATCTGGTGTTCCAGATGGATGGGACTTGTGGAAACGAAGGTGTGAATGCGCGGGCGGGCAACCTTTTCCAAGGCGCGGCCTGCCGCTTCAATATCGGTCTTGATGGCGCGGGCCAGTGAGCAAACGGTGGCCTGTTTTACCGCTTGTCCGACGGCGGTGATGCATTCGGCATCGCCCTTGGAGGAAGCGGCAAAGCCAGCCTCGATCACGTCCACGCCCATGGCGTCGAGCAAGCTCGCCACCGCCAGCTTTTCCTTCATCGACATGGTCGCACCCGGTGACTGTTCACCGTCACGCAGGGTCGTGTCAAAAATAATCACGCGGTTTGAGGGAGCGGAAATCGTGGAACTCGTCATTGTCTTGGCCTTTCTTGGATGGTTCGGTTTGTAACAGGGTTAGGCTGCGTGATTTCAAAAAACTCGTCTTTCCGGAGAAACTTTCTTTTCGACGCCCCTTTGCGGCGAAAGAAAGTTTAATCCGGAACCCAGCCCATCTCTGCAACAGACACTGGATTCCGGATCTGCGCACCTCAGCCCTGGCGGGCTTCGGCACTTGTCCGGAAAGACGATTTATTTTGTTCTCTTCGCGATCATTTTCTCCATACTTTGCTTTCGGGGTGTTCCTTGTCTGCGATTCATTCGGGCATAAAAAAAGGCCCTGTAAAGGAGCCTTGGATGCGCTGAAACCTCGTGCAATCGCGTTAGGATTGCTCGGCTGTCAGCGCGTATCTTAGAAGGAGGTCGTGGCGTTTCATGAGTTAACCTTTGTTGGTCGGACAAGAAAGATTATCGCGAACCTGCCTGCCGCGTCAACCCAAGAATTGTTTTCACCCTGTTTGCCCGATCAATTCTTCAACCAGTGCGGGGAGGATTTGGCCCGCAGGGCCTGTGCGTTTTTCGTGAAAGGCGGGGGATCGTTCCGTTTCGGCAAGGTTGACCTCAATCGTATGGGCACTGGCGTGGCGGGCGATGTCCACGAAGCCAGCGGCAGGATAAACGAAGCCCGATGTGCCGACAGCGATAAACAGATCACAGCGCATCAAGGCGTCGGTGATCGTATCCATGGCATAGGGCATTTCGCCGAACAGAACGATGTCGGGCCTCAGGGTCCCCGTGCGACCACAAGCGGGGCAGGGTGTCGTTTGAAGCGCATCATCAAAAAACGGAGTGCGTTCGCCGCATGCTTCGCACCAAATGCTTTGAAGCTCTCCGTGCATGGGCAGGAGGTTCTTGCTGCCTGCGCGTTTGTGCAGCGGGTCAACATTTTGCGTGACGAGTAAAAACTTGTCGCCATAGGCCGCTTCCAGTTTTTGTAACGCCAGATGGGCTGGGTTGGGCTCCACCTTCTCGACAAAGCGGCGCAGCTCGTTAAAAAAGCCGTTCACGCCCCACGGGTCGCGGGTCATGGCCTCGTGCGTCGCCACATCCTCCACGCGCCGCCCGTGCCAAAGCCCATCGGGCCCGCGAAACACAGGCACACCCGACTCCGCCGAAATACCGGCTCCGGTCAAAACAACGATACGGGGTTTGGTTTGGGGCATGAGGCAGTCCTTCGAAAGTCAGAACAACCCGATCATCAAACATACAGGCCCTATCGTCAATGACGCGTATTGGTTTTTAATCCTTACGCCGTCATATCGACTTCGTTGTCGGATTTCTTTTGCGAGGTCGAGGCGGTCGTGCTGGAAGAGGAATCGCCGGGGATGGTCTGGACACTTGTTGTGCCGTCCGTGTAGGTTGTCGTGATGGTCACGGTGCCGCTCGCGCTGGTGGTGCGGGTTTGGCTTTCGATTTCCGTGCTGCTGCCCGACGAGGTCGAGCTGGTGGCGGCGGAGGCTGTGCCAGCGACGGCGGACGTTACGGCGGATACGGACATGGCGGTTACTCCTTGACGGGATGGTGAAGGTTGTGCCCCTTACACGCGTGAAGACCGCTTTTCATGCGCGGATGGGATCAAAAGGAGAAAGAACAAGGGATGAGCAAGGCTTTTACCAAGGAAACGGACAGCGATCAGGATGATAGCGAAGAGGTTGATGCGCTTCCTGCCGGTCAAAAGAACTATATGACGCCGACGGGCTTTGAGGCTCTGCGCACGGAGCTGCATACCCTGATGCGGCAGGAGCGGCCCAAGATTGTCGAGATCGTGTCATGGGCGGCGGGCAATGGAGACCGTTCGGAAAACGGGGATTATCTCTATGGCAAAAAGCGGCTGCGCGAGATTGATCGGCGCGTGCGCTATCTGACCAAGCGGATCGAAAGCGCGGTCATTGTTGATCCGGCGCAACAGCAAGGGCTGGAGCAGGTGTTTTTCGGCGCGACGGTCACCTATGCCCACGAAGACGGCAAAGAGGTCACCGTCAAGATCGTTGGTGTGGACGAGGCTGATTTGACCACGGGTAAGATCAGCTGGCTCTCCCCCGTCGCCCGCGCCCTGCAAAAAGCGCGGGTTGGCGACGGCGTCACCTTGCGCACACCCTCAGGCCCCCAGACGGTCGAAATCCTGTCGCTCAATTACCTGTAGCTGCTGCGAGCTGCTATAGCCTGCTTTTTTATGGTTAATGCCAGTTGTAGAAGGCGTTTTTATTTTAAGAGGCTCGGTCCTTCTGCTATAACAGCGGTGTAACCTGACCCCCATTTCAATGAAGAGATACACCCAATGAGCCTTGCTTCCCTGAAACAGATTCAACGTCAAATCGCTTTAGAAAAAGCCGAGCTTGCCAAGACATTGGCTCCGCAAGTTCGCGCGCTTAACGATCAGTATATCTGGCAAATGGCGATGGAGCGTTATTACACAACGCACGGGATAGAGCTTGTTAAAAAGAAAGCTATGCAGAGAGCGTCCGTTGATGAGCAGGCAGAAATCAACGCCATTCTTGAGCTGACCCAAAAGATACAGACGCAGGAATATCCCAACGGCATCGTTTCCGTTGATTCTTTCCTGCCCCCTGAGCCCAAGCCAAGCCGGTTCGGTTATGAGCAAAAGCTTTTTGATTATGCGGCAACGCTTGCAGGGTCCGAGGCCTCGATTGCCGAGAGCCTTCGGCAGCGGATGAATGAGGCTTTGCAGCAAAACAAAGAGTTGAGCAAGGGGTTCCGGACAGAGCAAAACAGCGCAGTTGCTTTTTACATGAAAGCACAATTGGCGTTTGGACGTCAGGATAAGGACGAGATGTTCGATGCCTTTACGTTGATCGCCGAGCGCGTCCCCGTCAGCCGCGCCTGGCGACGTCAGGTGCTTGCCCTGCCGCTCGTGAATGGCAAGACAGTTGTCGAGACGATGTTTGAAGCAACCGATCTCATACCGATCAAACAGGGAGAGCTTTTTGGCCGGTTGGCGACAACCTGTCCCCACGATGAAGAACCGCTTGACTGGATGCGGACTCTTGAAGGCCAGATCAAGAATCCTGCTTTGGTCAAGAAATGGCGCGTTTATGAAAACGCGATGATCGGGATGATCCTTCAGCTTGATAACAAGGCATCGTCTCCGCAACGCTTTGGCATGAAGGCGTTGAACCTTCAAACCATTGCCTCGCTTGAGGTCAAGGATGGCGGTCTGGTCGCTCGTGATGCGATGGACACGGCCTATGTGTTCGAGGTTGGCACTGAAAAGGCAAAATGGATAGGCGACCTTATCGCGGAACGCACAACGCACTTCAAATTACCCGACGGGCGCGTGATGAACAGCGCGGCGTATAACAGCATTGCCTATGCTGGCGGTGCGCTGCATCTGCGAAATGTTTTGGGTGAAGCAGAAAAGATCGACATGCCCGCCAAGCAGGCCGACGCAATCCTGAAAAAGGCGGCGAAAGCTCCCGGTATGGAGATTATTGGCGAGGGCTCGGTGATCAATCGAACGCAGATTGCCTCAACCCGCATGAACGAGACAGGCTCGCTTGATCTTTTCTTCAAGAATAGCGCGGTGCGTGTTCCCGCCACGATGGCTAACGAGAACTACAAATTTTTGATGAAGCTTTCCCAGTCTGACAATTTTAAGACTGTGACGGCTCGCCAGATGGTCAATCTCTCCGCGTATGAGTCCATCAAGGTTGGTCGGGATGGTTTGTCGTTTAAGGCGCGGCATCGCCGGGGCCTTTTTGTTGGCATGCCGCGCGGCCAGGCCGAGGCGTGGGCGCAATCTTTGGAAGGCGACACGCCCTATTTCGTTATGAGGCACGCCATCACGCGACTGCTCTCGGCGATCAACGCGCGGGCTTTGTCGGTTGTTTCGCGCGATTTAGTCGTGTTTTCTTTTCGCACGATCTGGGGGCAAGAAAAACTTTTTGGACGGTTGTCAAAAACTGTCAAATCCCTCTTTTCAAAGGCCGCGAAAGACGGCTGCTGGGCTGTGGGGTCTAAGGCGGCGTATTTCTGTGACGGTGTCACGCGGGCACGACAAGGGATTGGGCGTACTTGCTTCTATAACGGCAAGAACAAGCTGGAGCCTCTGTGGGGGCATGCTTCTCCTGATGTGCTGGGCCGCGCTTTTGGTGTGGTGCCGTTTGGTCGGGATCATTTCATCAAGCCGCAAGCGTACGTGGCCTTCAAGACGGATAACGGGAGCGTTTCGGCTACCGATCTTTATGGCAACACGATCCGTGCCAAGGCCCCGCCATCTATGTCGGTACGTCATATGATGGGGGCAGCCGCCAGTGGCCAAAGATCCTTTGTGATGATGAAGGCGGGGGATAAGCCCGAGGCACTGGCCCGTGCGCTGGTTTGCGGCGCGGCTTTGGAAAAGACGAGTCCTTATGCGTCGGATGCCAGAGTCTTGCCCTATGTGATCAC
>JAQUHK010000009.1 GCA_028683655.1 Alphaproteobacteria bacterium | reverse complement strand
GGCGACGGTGATGGCTACGGTCATGTGCATGGTGGCGTAGCTGAGGGTTTTAAAGAGCGTGAGTTTGAGTATGGGGTTGTTACTTTTTCCTGTGTGTGGAAGGCCGTGATTATTTCTCTCCCCTGGCGGGGGAGAAAGCAAAATCTTAGGCTTGCGTCAGCAAGTCTTAGCTTTTGCAAGAGAGGGGGAACGAATGCAGCAGCGTATTCCCCCTCGCCAAGAAAAACTAAGGCCTTGCTAAACGCAAGACCAAGTTTTTCTATCCTCTCCCTCCAAGGGGAGAGGAAAACACACCTTATGGTCTGCCTTCTATCTTGCAAAAGAAAGTTTGCGATAGCTTAACGCCTCGGCGATGTGGAGTTTGGTGACGCTGTCTTGGCCCCCCAGATCGGCGAGGGTGCGGGCGACGCGCAGGACGCGGTGATAGCCCCGGGCCGAGAGCTTGAATTGCTCGCAGGCTTGCATCAAAAGGTCGCGGCCAGCTTGATCGGGGGCGGCGACTTTTTCCAGAAGCTCGCCGTCGGCCTCAGCATTCGTGCGGATGGGTTGCTGGGTGTTGGCTTCGGCCCCATTGGTTTTAGTCAGGGCGGCATAGCGTTCTTGCTGGATGCTGCGGGCTTGGGCGACGCGGCGGGCGACGTCGGCGGAGCCTTCCGCCGGAGGGGGCAGGGATAGATCGGCGGGGCTGACGGCGGGCACGTCCACATGGCAGTCGATACGGTCCAGAAGCGGGCCGGAGATGCGGGACTGGTAATCAAGGGCGCATTTGGGGGCGCGGCCACAGGCTTGGGTCGGATCGCCCATATGGCCGCAGCGGCACGGGTTCATCGCGGCGATAAGCTGGATGCGGGCGGGATAACTGACGTGGTGGTTGGCGCGGGCGATGACGGCGCGGCCTGTCTCAAGCGGCTGGCGCAGGGCTTCAAGCGTGGCGCGTTGGAACTCTGGCAACTCGTCGAGGAACAGCACGCCGTTGTGGGCAAGGGAAATCTCGCCCGGCTTGGCGCGGGTGCCGCCGCCGATCAGCGAGGGAAGGGTGGCCGAATGGTGCGGGTCGCGAAACGGTCTGCGGCGCAGAAGCTTGCCTTCCTCCAAAAGACCGGCCAGCGAGTGGATCATGGAAACGTCCAACGCCTCGTCCGGTTGCAGGGGCGGGAGCAGGTCAGGCAGGCGGGCGGCCAGCATGCTCTTGCCCGATCCCGGTGGGCCGATCATGAGCAGGTTGTGCCCTCCGGCGGCGACGACTTCTAACGCCCTCTTGGCCGTTTCCTGTCCCTTGATGTCGCGCAGGTCGAGGGTGGGGCCGCTCGTCTCGCAGGTCTGAACTTGAGGTTCAGGGCGCGGAATGATTTGCAGGCCCTTGAAATGATTGATGAGAGAGAGGAGGGTTGGCGCAGCAAGGACGGTGAGGTCGGCACTTCCCCATGCGGCTTCGTTGCCGTTTCGCAACGGACAGATCAGGCCTTTTCCGGCGGCATTGGCGGCGACGGCGGCGGGCAGGGCTCCGGCTACGCCAGCAAGGGCTCCGTCGAGGCCAAGCTCACCAAGGGCCACATAGGTTGCCAGTTCTTCCTTGGGCAGCACCTCCATCGCGGCCAAAAGGGCCAGGGCGATGGGCAGGTCAAAATGGCTGCCCTCCTTCAGGACATCGGCGGGCGCGAGGTTGATGGTAATTCGTTTCGCAGGCAGAGCGAGTCCAAGGGCGTGCAACGCACCGCGCACGCGCTCGCGGCTTTCGCCGACGGCTTTATCGGGCAGCCCAACGACGTTGAAGGCGACGATGCCCGACGCGATCTGGGCCTGCACGTCGATCGGCAAAACGGTGGTGCCTTCAAAAGCGACGGTGCCGATGCGGGCTAGCACTTAAAAAACCTCACTGTATTCGAAACGGTTTTCCAGACATAGGGCTGTAGGTTTCACGCGTCAAGGATTCGGTGACTCGGGCTGTGTGGTCATTAGTCAATTGTTCACATTCAGGCTTTTAAAACAGTTGCAATGCTTGAAGTATGGGGAGCTTAAGTCTATCCTGCCTCATCCATCCTGTTCGGGGGCTTATCAGTTGGTCTGCCCGCCTGCCGTATGTGCCGGAGAATGCGTGTATGCTCAATGTTTTGGACAGCGTTTTGGCCTCGTTTCTGATGTTGTCAAAACAGCCGATCGAATCCTTTGTCCAGTTGGAAACAGCTGACGATGCGACCACGCTTGTGGCTTCCGACGGGTCGATGGTGTCCTATCTTAAAATCCACGGCTCACGCCAGATTATCGGTGACGCCGAATATCAGTGGATTATCGAGCAGGCGACAATCAAGATGGGCTCACGCTTTGACCGGCCCGGTTATGCCTTTCAGGTTTACTTCATGCGCGACCCCGAAATGGCGGGCGCGGACCTTGACCACGTGATGCAGGCCAATCGCTCGTCGTCACGCGCGATGGAGCTGGATGTCGAGGATTTGCTTTCCGAGCGTCAGCGTCACATGACCAAATATCTGGCGCATGAGGAAATCTATTTCGTTCTGTGGACGCGCCCGTCGGCGATTACCAAATCCGATCTGAGCGGTGCGGTCAAGGGACGGCAGGCCCAGAAATGGGTCGTTGCGAACGATGCCCAGCACCCCTTGTCCGCGCTTGAGCCTTTGCGTGTACGTCACAAAAGCTATGTCGCCGCGATGTTGGCCGCTCTTGAAGAACTGGCGATCCGCGCGACGCTAGAAAATGTTCATTCGGCTCTTTGTGCGGCGCGGCGAAGCCTTTATCCGACGCTGGCCCACGACAACTGGCGCGCCAATGTGCCGGGTGACCCGCTGATCCCCCGTGCGCCGACGACAAAGAACGATTTGTCGGAAATTTTGTGGCCTCCCATTGGTCGCCAGCTTTGCACCGGTGATGCCGAGGTGCTTTCGCCAACCATTGTGCGAATCGGCGATCTGGTATGGGGGGGCGTCGATATGACGCTGGGGCCTGCCGACCCCTCACCCTTCCCGCAATTGCTTGCCCGCTTGATTGATTCGGACGTGCCGTTCCATATTTCCTATCTGGTCGAAAGCGCAGGAGCGCATTCTGCCGGATTTCGGGCGTTTGCGGCGGCGATTTTGGCTTGGACGAACGGCGTAAACCGTCAGATCAGGGAATCCATCCGCGCCTTGCAGGAACTGGCGCAAAGCGATCCTGTGGTGCGGCTTCGCATCTCGCTTTCGACCTATGCGCCCGTCCGTGACCGCAAGCTGGTGGAAGTGCGACTGGCCGCCCTGACACAGGCTCTTGAAGCATGGGGCTATTGTCAGGCTTCGTCGGCGGGGGGCGATCCGCTGGAGTCCGTTTTGTCCTCGACTTTGGGGATTGCCTGCGCCTCGACCGCGCCACCGGCCATTGCGCCGCTGCGCGACGTCATCAAGCTGTTGCCATGGCAGCGGGCCTCTTCGCCTTTTACGGAAGGCTCGGTTATTTTCAGAACCTCGGATGGGCGCGTGTGGCCTTACCAGCCCGGCAGCAGCCTTTGCACGACATGGTTCGATCTGATCTTTGCCCAGCCTGGTGCCGGTAAGTCCGTTTTGATGAACGCGCTGAACCTCGGGACCGTGTTGTCGGCGGGGAACGCACGGCTGCCTTATATGGCTATTCTTGATATCGGACCTTCCTCTTCAGGGCTGATTTCGCTGATCCGCGACGCCTTGCCGCTGGAGCGGCGGCATGAGGCGATGCACTTCAAGCTTAAAATGGCACCCGAATATGCGATCAATCCCTTCGATACGCAGTTGGGCTGCCGCTATCCGTTGCCGGAAGAGCGCGCCTATCTCAGCGAGCTTTTGACGCTGCTTTGCACCGCGCCGGGCCAGAAAACGCCTTATGACGGCATGGCCCAGCTGGTCGGTCTTTGCGTAGATGAGATGTATCGCTGGCGCGACGATAAGGGCGCGAATGCCGAGCCTCGCCCCTATCTTCAAAATGTCGAGTCGGAAGTTGATGAGACAATCCGCCGCCACAATATCCACCTGCCCGTCGATCCTTACTGGTGGGATGTTGTCGATGCGCTCTATGAAATCGGGGCTTACCATGAATGTATGATGTCCCAACGCCATGCCGTGCCGACCTTGGCTGATGCCGTGACGGCAGCGCGTCGTCCGCAGATTCGCGCTTTGCTGGAGGAAACCTCGATCGGCGCATCGGCGGAGTCAATTATTCACGCTTTTGACCGCATGATCGCGTCGGCTGTGCGTGAGTTCCCGATTTTGGCCTCGATCACGCGGTTCGATATCGGGACGACCCGTATCGCCGCCATCGATTTGCAGGACGTCGCGCCGCAGGGCGACGACAGTGCCGACCGTCAGACGGCGGTGATGTATATGCTGGCGCGGCACGTTCTGGTTCGGGCTTGGTGGTTGGGACAGGATGCCGTTCGCTTGATGCCGGAAAAATATCGGCCCTATCACGAAGCGCGGTTGCGTGACATTCGGGAATCGCCCAAGCGGCTCTGTTTTGACGAGTTCCACCGCACCAGCAAGACCCAGTCCGTGCGGGCTCAGGTTGTGCGTGACATGCGTGAAGGTCGGAAATGGGGCGTGCAGATCGTGCTGGCCTCCCAGCTTTTGGACGATTTCAGTGATGATATGGTCGATATGGCCACGGGCGTGTGGATTTGCGGCACGGCGGTGTCTGAACGCGCGATTTCCTCGACAGCCGAGCGATTTGGTTTGTCCGATACCGCACGGTGGGTGATGCGCTATCGTCTGACTGGACCTCGGGCCAGTGGCGCTCCCGTCTTGTTCCTTTTGAGCACCAACGAAGGCCGTTACGAGCAGCATTTGATTAATACGCTGGGGCCTGTCGAGCTGTGGGCTCTGTCCACCTCGTCGGAAGATGTTGATTTGCGCTCAAGGCTTTATGAAGCGGTTGGGGCACCCCGGGCACGGCAGGTTTTGTCCAAATTCTTCCCCGGCGGTTCGGCGCGGCAGGAAATTCGCCGTCGTGTGGTCCAGCGCATGGAAAAAGGCGATCTGGAACGGGCAACAACCACCCATGTTGTGGGGGAATTGGCGAGCGAAATGATCGCGGCTGTCCGTAATGCCTTTGGTGACGAGGTCGCTTCGTCCTGATTTTCAGGCCCTTGACCAGTGTTAACCTTAAAAAAGGTTGTTGCAAGTAAAAGCTTAGGGCATTCTGGCTGCTTTCAAGCGCGTTGTTTTCCACACCTTAAACACGCTATATAGTGGAAAGAATAACAGAACTCTAACCGAAGGCAGAGGCTTTTTCGATGGCCGGCAACAATAATGATGATCCTGTCTGGATACTTCTCATCCTGCTCACCGTGATTGGCGGGATTTGTTGGGGAATCTGGGTCTTTTTCGAACCCCAGTTTTTAACAGGCTTGAAGTATCTTCGCATGGCCGAACTTGGGATCATGTCGATTTATGATGACCGCGCGGGTTATTGCTTTACGTGGTTGCGTTACGCCCCTGTGGGTGAGCTGATGCCAACCGATTCCGTTCGTCTTGCGAGCCATAATTGTTTTGGGGCTGGCGACATTCAATCTATGCCGATTCAAGAAGCGATCAAATACTATAACATTACATCCGAGAGCATCGGCCTTATCGGACAGTATGTCGGAAGCCATCTTAAATGGATTGTCTTCATCGTTTGCGCGGGCTTTGCTTATGTGGCTGCATTTGTGTCCAAGCGAAACTTTTTCAAGACTCGTCATACGCTTGAAACCTTTATTAAGTCGCAGGTTTCTATCTGGCCTGTGATTTCGCCGATCGTCAATTTCAACCCGACCAAGGCCAGCGCGCGCATTCTGGGCCATAAGGTTCCCGACAAGACGCCGCTTTTTGCGGAAGCCTTCGCGCCAGAGGAATGGATCGCCTATCACCGCATTCCTGTTGTCAACAATGTGCCCGAACGCGAGGCTGTCCGGCGCGCCTTTATGCGTCAGCTTGGGCCGCGCTGGAATGGCTATCAGGATTTGCCGATCCATCAGCTGGCTCTCTTTGCGGCTTTTGCCCTTAAAGGGGTTCAAAAGCGCGACGAAAGCGATGATTTTCTTGGCAAGATTTCTTTGTGCTGGTCCGCCGACAAAGGGTTCAAGGTTTCGCCAGAGCTTAAAAGCGAAATCATGAAGATTTTAAAAGATCCTGCCGTTGGCGGCGTGGCTTTGGAAATTGCGGGCAAGCATGCCTATCGCACGACGGCTCTTTTGGGCGTTTTGAAATGGGCGCGTTATATGGGCGGCGTTCTGGCGGCTGCCCAATGTCTTTGGGTGCGCGGCGTTGACCGTGAATTGTGGTATGCAATCAACAATCTGGGGCGGCGTTCCTTCCACACGGAAGGGGCTGGGGCCATTGCGCATTACATGGCCGAGGACGCGGCGGGTAAGGCTTTGCCGATCCCGCGTCTGGATACGGCCATCGTAACGTTGAATATTTACATGGGAGGAGACACGCTTGTGCAGGTTCCGCCTCGTGAAGAACCGGCTCAAGCCAAGCGTTGAAGGCTCAACAGCAAACAAGGATAGGGATCATGTTATCGTTTCTCGGCAAGAAGCCTCCTGTTAAAGCCAAGGTTGTCCACTGGAATACCGTGCCGTGTCTGGTCGTCTCGTTCCAGACGAGCGAACCGCCCATGTTGTGGCACCTTGATTTGGAAAAGACGCCTAATGTCACGCTTAGTTTGCGTGAAAAGGACGGCGAATGGGAGTTCGGGTACAAGCCTGCCGAAAAGGATTTTGTTCCCGTTTATTGTTTCGATGATCATGATGAGGCGCAGGAATCTTATGCCAAAATCGAGAAAACGCTTTTGTGCGGCGCGCCCTCTTTTTCCTTTGAACGCCTGATCAAGAACATTTTGCTGCTCGTTTTCCTTTTTGTTGTCGGCATGGGGGTTTTGGCTTTCATCATGCCTTCTGAACATGCAAGCGATAAAGCCCAGGAAGAACGGGCCAAGGCTGCTGCTGTTGTCAGCGAACAGGCCGTTCCATCAGTGCCGGTGGACGCGGCGACGGACCATGACGCGATGCGCAACGGCGTGCCTGTGAATGCGGACGACGTTTTGCCCAAAGATGTTGAGTAAGAAATAAGGGTTAAGGAGAACAAGGAAGATGCCCCTTCTCAAGAAACATTATGTCGCTCACCGCGACTTGCTTCGCGATGCGAGGCCGGCATCCGTCCGCATCAAGGACTTTTGGAGCCAGACTAGCTCTCTTGTCATGGTGTCCATCGTGGCCGTCGTGCTGATAAATCTTATGCCTGAATTGGCGAAGGGTAGCGACTTCTTCCTTGTTTTTTATGTTATGTATGCGCGGTGGGTCCTGAATGCGAAGATCGAGCTTCCTTTCAAGATGCCTAAATCTGCCGCGCCGCTTCCCGATCCGCACAATCCCAAACCCGGTAAAGCGGGGGCAGGCACATCGGAAGGGATTTTGTATCTGGGCAATCTGGATGAAGCCGACAACCCCGATCACGGGCGCGAGCTTTGGCTGACCAACAGCGATGCACGTACGCACATCCTGTTTTTGGGAACCACTGGTTCGGGTAAAACCGAAGGCCTGAAATCGCTGGTCGCCAATGCGCTGACATGGGGTTCGGGCTTTGTGTATATCGACGGTAAGGCCGACACTGATTTGTGGGCCTCGCTGTATGCGCTGGCGCGGCGGTTCGGGCGCGACGATGATTTGCTGATCCTCAATTACATGACCGCGAACTCTGATAATGGCGCGGTTTCGAACACGATGAATCCGTTCTCGAATGGCTCGGCTTCCTACCTGACCAATATGGTTGTGAACCTGATGCCTGATGCGGGCGGCGATAACGCCATGTGGAAAGAGCGTGCAGTTGCGCTTATGGGCGCGCTGATGCCTGCGCTGACCTGGAAGCGCGATAAGGGCGGCCTGCTTCTTGATGTCAGCATTTTGCGCGATTATATCGAGCTTCCTGCCATCATTAAATTGTCTCGCGATCCCGAACTGCCCGAACGCATCGTTCGCGCGCTTCAGGGTTATTTGCGCACGCTCCCCGGTTATATCGACGCGGCTTTCGATGATGAGGGGAATGAGCGTCCGCCGACCGCTGACCAGCCGATGTACGATCTTCAGGTCGCGCGGCAACAGCATGGCTATCTGTCGATGCAGTTTACCCGCTCACTGCAATCGCTGGCCGATGACTATGGCTATATCTTCAAGGCTCAGCTTGCCGATGTTGACGTTTTGGATATCGTGCTCAATCGCCGGATCCTTGTTGGTTTGATCCCGTCGCTGGAGAAATCGGGCGATGAAGCTGCCAACCTCGGTAAAATCGTTGTGGCTTGTTTGAAGGGCATGATGGGGGCCACGCTGGGCAACACGGTTGAGGGAAGCTGGGAAAACGCGATTGGCAGCAAACAGACTCGTTCGCAATCGTCCTTTATGACGGTGTTTGACGAAGTCGGTTATTATACCGCGCAAGGCATGGCCGTTATGGCGGCACAGGCGCGCTCACTGGGTTTCTCGCTGATCTTCGCGGCACAGGATTTGCCGTCAATGGAAAAGCGCGTGAAACAGGAAGCGCAATCTATTCTGGCCAACTGTAACCTTAAAATCTTTGGCAAGCTGGAAGATCCGGGTGACACGAAGAAGTTCTTTTCCGATCACGTTGGCGATGGCTTCGTTCTGGAATCAAACGGCATGCAGGCGAAGACGGACACGGTTTCAGGCATGTTCCTGAATAAACCGTTCTATGACAATATGGGGACAGGTGGACCGACGCTGCGCGTCCGCGCCGCTTACGATCATTTGCGTGGCCAGCGTGAAGGCGAAGTGCATATGCTTTTCGCTGAGTTTATTGCCCGTGCTCGCATGTTCTATGCCGTCGCCGATCGCGTTGGCGCGTTGCGCGTACAAAAGCTTTTGCCCGTGCCCCCGACAACGCCTATGACGATCAAGAAAGAGCGGGCGATTACCGAGGTTGCGGCGCGTCTGAATGATCCCGACTGGTCGGCAACCGATATCGCGCCTGCGGCCACGACGCCCGCAGAAATTGCGCGTTTGGCAAAGGTGATGGCCGCCGCGACCGAAGCCGGGCAAACGCCAGCGCAAGCCGCGATGGCGGCTGTTGGCGGGTTGCCAGAGGTTGTGACCGAGCCGCCCCGTCTGTTCGACGAGCCAAAGGGCACGAGTAAGACAACCGGCTCGACAGGGGCTTCGGCTTCCGGTGCGTCATCCCGTCCGTCTCAGGCCGTTGCGGCTTCGTGGACAACGCCTTCTTCTTCACCTCAGACTTCGGCGTCCAGCGGTGCAGGCAAGCCCGCGACGGTTTCCATGCCTGCGGGGCAACAGGCCTCATCAGGCGATACGGAAGCCCAGTCTCTGGCTGCCCATGAATCGCTGGCCGAGCCGTCGCGTGGTTCGTATATGCCAAGCGATCTTGACACCAGCATTGTGCCGCCGATTGATATCGAGGTCGATGGTGAGGGAATCGTCAAGACAAGCCTTCCGGCGGATATGGCCGCAGCTCTTGAAATGGCGGCTGGCAAGCTGAACAAAGGACTGGGCGGCGAGACAACGCAGGCGTAACCGGGAAGGGCTTGTTTCCCGAAAAAGGGCGACGAATCGGAAAACCCCATGTAAAAAGAAAGACGGAAGGCACAGCTTTCCGTCTTTTTTGTTGGGTTGAGAAGCGAGGGGATCATGCGGGTTCTTCATATCATGGCCGGACGCGGGCTTGGCGGCGCGGAAACCTATGCCGTCGATGTGATGCTCAGCCTTCAGGCAGAGGGTGTCGATCAGTGTGCGGTTGTCGCCGCCGATGCGCCGCGCACGCCTGAACTGGAGAAGGCCGGTGTCCGCCTTGCCTGCGATGTGCTGCGCATGCCGCTCAGGCCCTATCAGAAATGGAAACTCAAAAAGCTGATCGAAAAGGAAAAGCCAGACATTATCCATTGCTGGATGCGTCGCGCGGCCAGCTTAATGCCGGTCTGGTCAAACGGCCCGGTGATCGGTTGGTTTGGCGGCTATTACGATCCCCATAATTTCAAAAGATGCAGCCATTTTGTCGGTGTAACCGAGGGGATTGTCGCGCATCAGGTTGCCAAGGGTGTGCCCGCCGACCATGCTTTCTATGTGCCCACTTTTCCCGATGTGCGGGACGAAAAAGCCGCCTCACGCAGCGAACTGGATACGCCGGAAGATGCGCCGGTTATTCTTGCCCTCTCGCGGCTTCATCAGAAAAAGGGCCTTGATACGCTGCTTAAGGCCGTCAAGAAGGTGCCGGATGCCATTGTCTGGCTGGCTGGCGAGGGACCACTGCGCGGGAAACTTAAGAAACTGACGCGTAAGCTGGGCCTTGAAAAGCGCGTCCGTTTCTTGGGCTGGCGCACGGATCGTGGCGCGCTTTTGCGCGCGGCAACGGTTTGCGCGTTGCCGTCGCGCTATGAGCCGTTCGGCACCGTGATTCTCGAAGCCTGGGCGGCGGGGACGCCGCTTGTTGCCGCGCAAAGCGCTGGGCCTGCCGCGCATGTGACCGATGGCCAGAACGGGCTTTTGGTGCCGATTGACGATGTTGCGGCTTTGGCGACGGCTTTGCAAAAAGCCCTGCACGACGAAGATTTGCGGCGTCAAATGATCTCCAGCGGGTTTGAAACCTATAGCCGCAGTTTCACGCGCAAAGCCGTCACGGCCAAGATCATGGGGCTTTATCAACAGCTTGTAAAATCGCATACGAAATAAACCGCTTCCCCGTATGCAGTAAAATTACAGGCTGACAAATCGTTATGGTTAATGTAAAAGAAGACAGTCTTTTGCTTTGATCCTCCCTCTATTTTTCCCGCCTTGGGGAGGTGCAAAAGGTCTTTTCTGGTCCTTTACGATGGAAGCACCCAATGTCTGAATCTATCCTCGAAAACAAAACGTTCGACGAAATCAATGTTGGCGATTACGCCAAGATCACACGTAAACTGACCCGCCGCGATATCGAGTTGTTCGCCATTGTCTCTGGTGATGTCAATCCGGCCCATCTTGATGATGATTACTCTTTTAAAAGCCGCTTTCATGGCGTGATCGCGCACGGCATGCTCAGTGCCGCGATGTTCTCGGCAGTGCTGGGAACCAAGCTTCCGGGGCCGGGGACGATTTATCTTGAGCAAGGGCTCAAGTTCCTCAAGCCCGTTCGTCCCGACGACACGATCGAAGTGACCGTGACCGTTGTTTCCAAGGATATGGAAAAGAAGTTCCTGACGCTCAACTGCATTGGTGTCAATCAGGACAACAAGGAAGTGGTGATCGGCATTGCCACGGTTCTTGCACCAACTGAAAAGATCCGCCACGCGATTAACAGCTTGCCGGAAGTCAGCTTGCTCCACCACGACCGGATGAGCACACTGATCGAAAAGGCCAAGAGCTATGAGCCTTTGCGCACGGCTGTTGTGCATCCGTGCGACGCCACGTCGCTTGAGGGGATGAGCGAAGCGCGTCAGGCGGGTCTTATCACGCCAATCCTTATCGGGCCCGAAGCGAAGATTCGCGCGGCGGCCGAAGCGGCGAGCATCTCGCTTGACGGGATCGAGATCATCAATGTCGAGCATAGTCATGCTGCCGCTATTGAAGCGGTTGCCCTGGCACGTGACGGCAAAGTCGGTGCCCTGATGAAGGGCAGCCTTCACACGGATGAGCTTATGTCCGCTGTCGTGCATCGTGAAAAGGGTCTGCGCACAGAAAGTCGCATGAGCCATGTTTTCGTGATGGACGTTCCGACCTATAAGTTCCCGCTTTTGATCTCCGATGCGGCCATCAACATTGCGCCCGATTTGGAGACAAAGAAGTACATCACGCAAAACACGATTCATATGGCGCATGCCTTGGGTCTCGCCGATCCGAAGGTTGCCATTTTGGCGGCGGCGGAAACGGTCAATCTCAATATGCCTGCGACGCTTGATGCGGCCGCTTTGTGCAAGATGGCGCAGCGTGGCCAGATTACGGGCGCAACGCTGGATGGTCCGTTGGCGTTTGACAATGCGATCAGCAAGGAAGCTGCGCGGATCAAGGGGATCGATTCGCCGGTTGCTGGACAGGCGGACGTTTTGATCGTCCCGAATATCGAGGCGGGTAACATGCTGGCCAAGCAATTGGCTTATCTGGGAGCGGCTGAGGCTGCCGGTTTGATTATCGGAGCCAAGGTTCCCGTCATGCTGACCAGCCGTGCGGATCCGCCGCATGCGCGTCTTGCTTCTGCGGCTTTGGCCGTTTTGATGAATGTCGAACAGAAAAGCCGTCTTGGAGAGTAAGGTATGGATAAAAACGCCGCCGTTCTCGTGATGAATGCTGGCTCGTCGAGCCTGAAATTCGCATTGTTTGTTGGTCCCGAGCAGGAATGTATCGGGCGAGGGTCGATTACCGGTATCGGAACCAAGGCCGTTTTCGCGGCCAAGGGTTCCGGTTTCGATGGTCACACGCTTCCCGACATCAATGATGATAATTGCAAATCGCCTTCAGAAGGGGCGCGGCTTTTATTCGATTGGCTTGAATCTATTTTGCCTGAGTTGACGATTGTGGCGGTTGGCCATCGCGTCGTTCATGGTGGCGATCTGGGCAAGCCGTCCATTGTGCGGCCTTACATTCTTGCCTATCTCAAGACGCTGATTCCGCTGGCCCCGCTTCACCAGCCGTTCAACCTCGATATCATCGAGTTTTTGCAGCAGATCAGACCGAATGTGCCGCAAGTGGCTTGCTTTGACACTTCGTTCCATACGACGATGCCTGCGATCCAGACCCGCTTTGCGTTGCCGCGCATCTGGCATGAAAAGGGCGTCCGTCGGTACGGGTTCCACGGGTTGTCTTACGAATATATCGCCGATCGTGTAAAAGAATTGTCCCCCAGAGCCTATGCTGGCAAGACGCTGGTTATGCATTTGGGGAACGGGGCGTCCATGTGCGGGATGGAAGGCGGCAAGAGCTATTCCACCACAATGGGTTTTTCGGTGCTTGACGGCCTGATCATGGGCACGCGTTCGGGCTCGCTTGATCCCGGCGTTGTGCTGTATTTTCTTCGCGAAGCCAAGCTGGATGAAAAGGCGATTGAGCGTATGCTTTATCACGATTCCGGTCTGCGCGGCGTGTCGGGGATCAGCAACGATATGGGCGTTCTGCTCAAGAGCGATTCGCCTCACGCGCGGGAAGCCATTGATTTGTTCTGTTTGCGCATTACGCGCGAGGCTGGCGGTTTGATCAGCCTTTTGGGCGGCCTTGATGCCCTGGTCTTTACGGGCGGTATGGGCGAGAATGCGGTGTCAATTCGCGAGCAGATTCTCGATTCGCTCCGTTGGTTTGGCATCAGCTATGACCCCGAAAAGAACAGGACTGCGCCGCATGGGCAGGAGGTTAAAATCTCTAACCCTGACAGCAAGTTCGAAGTCTGGGTCATTCCCACCAACGAAGAAATCGTCATCTCGCGCCACACCTGCCTTGCCATGGCCGCCAAGCATTAGCCGCTTTGCCGCGCCTTCTTTTTTGGGGGGAGCCCCAATTAACCACAAGGGCGTGTTTTGAGGTGGTTGCGGGCGGGTAAACTGTCCCGCAAGTGAAAAGGGTGAGAATCGTATTCGCGAATGGCGTGTCCTGAGCCTTGGATGGGTTTGGGGCGCATGAAGCAAGGGCACCCTCTTTGACACCCACTCGTGACCAATGTAAAAATTGCTGTACGACGCTTAAAACGGCCTCTACGAGGCCAGCGAAGCGTGGCTTCGTGCTATTTCGTTGAATCGTTGAACCGCTTGGTTGACTCGATGGTCTTCGGACAGGGGGAAGACACTTAGCAGGCGCAAGTTGCTCTCTTTGGGCGACTTTGTCTTGAGGAGCTCTTTTTCTGTCACAAAGGCTGTTTTTTTGAGAAAGGGCAAGACCTTCTTGCCGACGTTTTGCGCCTCTTTATTGCTTTGGCACAAGCCTCTCGCTTTTCTAAAAAGCTGAAGGTAGAGGGGGAGAGAATCAGGTGCATAAACATGTACATAAGGTCTCGTGCAGTGTTTTTTGACCAGCCCCTGTATTCTGTGTAGATAGTCTAAGGCGATGCCGTTTGGCTGAGCAAGGACGACGACAATATCGCTGTTGACCAGCATTTCCTTGTGGGCATGTTCATAAATCTCCAATCCGGCTTTACCAGCGGGGCGCGGCTCGTCGCTTTTCCACCCGAAGCTTTGATCACAGGGCGGGGCACAGTCGAAATGTCTGTGAAGCTGTCCACCAATGTCGATTTGTCCAAGACGATAGGCCCACCCACGGTAATCTGGATCAAGGGGGATGAAGGGAAAAGAGTATCTGATAAAAGTGGTTTTACCTGTGTCGGGGCCTGCATAAACCGAGATTGTCACGGGGCGGTCATCGTTTTGCACAACAGCCCCAACCACCTGACCAAAAACTTGGGCAAGGGTTTTTGCTTGCTCTAGACTTTCCAATCTTAAAATCAAATTATCGGGAAGCATAAAGAACCTGATTAAAATGGCGGTGATGCGCTATGTGCCTCATTATACATTTTTATGACGACGAAGGCACGCCGTGAAACTATTAAAAAAAGGCCGTAACCTTTTGGGTTACGGCCTTTTTACTTAGGCTTGGCTTTTGAAAGCCAAAGGACCTTGGCTTACTCTGCGATTACAGAGACAGCGCGGCGGTTCTGGGCCCAGGCGGCTTCGTTGCTGCCCAAAACGGCAGGACGTTCTTTGCCATAGCTGACCGTGCGGACGCGGTCGGCGGTGACACCCGAAGCAACCAGGTAGTTCTTAGCAGCCGCAGCGCGACGTTCGCCAAGAGCCAAGTTGTATTCGCGTGTGCCACGTTCGTCGCAATGACCTTCCAGCGTGACCTTGACCGAAGGATACTTCTTCATCCAAGCGGACTGGCGATCAAGCGTAGCAACGGCTTCGCCCGACAGGTCGGACTTGTCGAAACCGAAGAAAACGCGGTCGCCAACATTGACAACCAAGTCTTCTTGTGTGCCAGGACGGGCAACGCCCATCTTGCCACCAGCACCCGAACCATTCGCTCCTGCGGAACCGTCATCTGTGCCGGTCGTATCGCAAGCCGAAACCATAACAAGTGCCGCCATCAGACACATAAACTTCTTGAACATTTCTTCCCCCTCCGTGAACCTCTGGCGGAACTGGCTGAAAGCGAACTTACGTTTTCAACCGTGGCCGAGATGATTGAGATTTGTTTTGCTGTGTCACAACCGCCATTGGTTGCAACAGTGAATCCGCCTCACGCCAAAGAGCTTATCTTTTTGGTCCTGCGACGTCTTCGGTCCTAAAAGTAACCCCAGCCCTTTTTTGAATCAAGAGGAGTCCTTTCATTCCTTCTTCATAAAGTGTCGTAGTTGCGGGCCGTGTCCTGTAAGCAACAGAACTGTATCCTTTTCCGCTAATTGTGGCAAAAATGAAGGGGCTTACCACAATTGCGCCCCAATTTTGCTTTGAAGCGTAAGAAAAAGGGCCACCGCACAAACATACGATGGCCCTTTTGGTCACAGGACAAGTGCCGGAGATCAGGGAATCAGCGGCGACCAGGCAGGGTCAGAGGCGTCCATTGGGGTCTGGACTTCCCGTTCGTTAAAACCGGTCAGGTCGATGCTGTAGAGGTGGGCTTGCTTGACGCGTCCTCCCGGTCCCGAAGGGATATCCTTGAAGTACATCAAGACGCGGCCATTGGGGGCCCATGTCGGTCCTTCAACATGGTAGGCCTCGGTCAGTAAGCGTTCGCCCGTTCCGTCGGGGCGCATGACACCGATATAGAAGCGGCCTCCCTGTTGTTTGGTGAAGGCGATCAGATCGCCGCGCGGGGACCAGACCGGCGTGGCGTAACGTCCGTCGCCGAAGCTGATGCGCTTGACGTCGCTGCCGTTGGCGGACATCGTATAGACTTGTTGCGAGCCGCCACGATCCGATTCAAACGTGATCTGTTTGCCATCCGGCGAGAAGCTGGGGGCCGTGTTGATCGAGGGGCTGTTGGTGATCTGGGCCACCTTGCGGGTGCGGACGTCCATCGTATAGATGTCCGAGTTGCCGCCCTTGGAGAGGCTGAAGATCACCTTGTTGCCGTCCGGCGCAAAGCGCGGGGCGAAGGTCATGTTCTCGAAATCGCCCAAGACTTCCTGACGCCCCGTGTCGATGTTGAACAAGTACACACGCGGCCTGTTGTTGTAATAGGCCATATAGGTGATCTCTTGCAGCGTTGGCGAGAAACGTGGGGTGAGGACAAGGGCGCGTCCGTCGCTGAGGATGCGATGGTTTTCACCGTCCTGATCCATGATGGCCAGACGCTTGACACGTGCGGTGCCAGGGCCGCTTTCGGCGACATAGACGATGCGCGTATCGAAATACCCTTCCTCGCCCGTGATGCGCTTATAGATTGCGTCCGCGACAATGTGGGCAACGCGCCGCCAGTTGTTCGGAATGGTGAAATAGGCAAGACCAGTCATCTGTTGTTCGCCGAAAACGTCCCACAGACGGAACTCGACCTTTAAGCGACCATCGGCTTGCGCTTCGATGCGGCCCACGACCAGCGATTGGGCATTCAAAACGCGCCAATCCGCAAAGCGCGGGGCGACGAGAAGCGAATCGCGGTCCTGAATAAAAGATTTCGGATCAACCGCCGAGAAAAGGCCCGAGCGGACAAGATCGGCGGTGACGACTTTGGCAATGTCGCGCCCGAATTGGGCTTCGTTGCCGCCCGCGCCATAGAAGGCAGGGATGGCGATGGGAATAGGTTCAACCACGCCACGCGTGATGTCGATGCGGACCTCTGCCTGTGCAGGAGAACTGAAGGCCAAAGGCAAAAGAAGGGTCAAGAGCGCGGCGGCTTTTTTGACAAAGTGGAGGTTCATAGCATGTCCCTTGGGTCAAAGTTAAAGCGAATGGTCTTCCATTTTTCGTACTGCTCGGGCGGCAGGTCAAGCGGTGTGCATTTTGGGTGGCGTAGCGCGCGCATGGCCGCTTCGGCAGCCGCCCTGAAATGCGAATCAGTATTATAACGCAGTTGATCGACAACTTCAGCCGAACGTACCGTACGATCCTCGTTCACCTCGATCAAGACCTCGACGATGAGGTCTTGTGCGTTTCTTGCGCCGATCGGCATGTTCCAGCACCCACCGATTTGGCGGCGCAGGGAGTCTTCCTGACTGATTGTTAGCCGCTCGGCCAGAGCTGGGCCCTGATTGCTGCTTGCGCCCGTTGTCGTTTCGCCTTCGCTTTTCTTGGTGTCGGGGCGGGCATCGGCGGTGGGCGCGGGCGCAGGCTTCATCTTCGCGACGTTTTTCAGAACGCTGGCCAAGGGGTCGCTTTGTTGTGGCTGAGGCTTGGGTTCTTCCTTTTTCGGTGGCTCTGGCGGCTTGGGCTTGGTCGCAGGCTTCGGGATCGCGGCCTCGTCAGGTTCGGGCGCAGCCTTAGGTTCGGGCTTCGTTTCGGCCGGCTTGGGTGGCTCCGGCGGCTTGACTTCGGGGGCAGGTGCGGGCTTAACGGGTGGAGCCGTCTTCGCAGGCGGTGTCTCTTCCGTATTCTTGAGGCGCGTATTCGTGATCTCGCCGATATCGACAATATCGACAGGCACCGGATGCCACGGCAGCGCATCTGGCGGCTTGAACAAAGACGGCACCCCGAAATAAAGCACAACCAGCGCGACGACATGCATGATGGTCGAGACGGTCAGTGGGCCTTGCAGGTTTTCGTCGGTGACGGTGGTCATTACGTGTGGCTCTGTTTTCTTTTAGAGCATTTGGCATTTTGCGTTTGGCATTCAGGGAAGAATGCCGGGGGCTAGATGTCGAATGCTTCCTTACCTTTTCTTGCTCTTGGCGGGTGTTGGCAGCTCGGCGACGAGGGCGACTTTGCTGTAGCCCGCAGCGTTGATGGTGCCCATCACTTCCATGACGCGGCCATAGGGAACGCCTTGATCGCCGCGCACAAAGATGCGGGCATCGGGGTTGGTTCCGGTGATGGCTTTAAGCTTGGCGACGAGGACATCCAGTTCCGTGCGCGATTCTTGCAGGTAAACGCCGCCGCTGGGGTCGATGGAGATGACGAGGGGTTCTTTGTCCTGCTTGACCGAGCTGGCGTTTGTCTTGGGCAGATCGACGGGGACGGCTACGGTCAAAAGCGGGGCTGTGACCATAAAGACGATCAGTAGCACGAGCATGACGTCGACAAGAGGCGTGACGTTGATATCCGCCACAGGACGATAGCCGCCGCGTCTTCCGCGCCGTCCGCCGCCCGATGTTTGCATGGTTCCGCCTGACATCTTACGATTCTTCCATATTACGGGAGAGGGTCGCCATCAGATCGTTGGCGAAGTTTTCAAGACGTGCACCATAACGGCCAATCTCGGTCGAGAATTTGTTATAAGCCGCTGTTGCCGGAATGGCGGCGACAAGGCCGATGGCCGTGGCCAGAAGGGCTTCGGCGATACCCGGCGCGACGACGGCGAGGCTGGTATTCTGGGCCTGTGCAATGCCGATAAAGGCGTGCATGATGCCCCAGACTGTGCCGAACAGGCCGATAAACGGCGCAACCGAGCTGACGGAGGCGAGGAAGGTCATCCATGTCTCGACCAAGGCCATCTCGCGGCCAATCGTGACTTGCAGGACGCGGTCGATGCGGTCAAGGATGCTGGCGCGGCCCTGCGGCGTGGTGAGCAGGCCCTTGTCATTCGCGCTGCGCCATTCTTTCATGCCCGCGACGAAGACGGCCTGCATCGGGTCGCCTGGACGCTTGATTTTCTCGAACAGCATGTCCAGTGAGCCGGTGGACCAAAAGCGTTCCTCAAAAAACATGGCGCGGTTTTTCAGGCGTGAGATTTTCGAGATTTTATCGAAGATGAGCGCCCATGTGAAAACCGAGATGACCATCAGGCTGATCATGATGGCTTTGCCGACCATATCGGCATGGCCGAACAGACCAAACAGGGACATGTCAATAGGTGCCACCGAGCCCGCCAATTTGACGGAGTCTACAATTTGAGGTTCCATGAGTTGCGAAGCTCCCACTTTTCTTTCATACAGGGTCCCTGTCGCGTCGCGACAAAGAGAATCAAACGGATGCGGCCAAAAGCGCGTCTAACTTTTGCCGCCATTCGGGGGGCAAGCGCAAGACCTTTCCGTCTTGCGTAACGCAAACTAATGTCACTTTTGTGGCAACAAGTGTTTCTTCGCCACGCTTGATGTCTTGAGCCATCCCAAGGCTGGCCCCGCCGATATGGGTGAGGGTGGTTGTTACGGTCAGGGAATCATCCAGCCGCGCGGGGGCTTTGTAATCCGCCTCAAGGTGCCGCACGACAAAAAGCGGGCCATCCGCCGTCCAAAGCGGGCCGTCTTGCGCGCCAAGAAGCCCGCCTAAGGCCTGCCGCATGAACTCCGTCCGCGCCCGCTCGGTAAAGCGCAGATAGTTGGCGTAATACACAACGCCTCCGGCATCGGTATCCTCATAATAAACGCGTATGGGCAGTGTGTGGGGCATGGGGTGTTAGATGTCCTTTTTCGGAGGGAAATAGGCGACTGCATAATCCTGTCCCAAAGCGTCATGTAACAGTTTGTCCATAACGTTGTTGTTGATAATGTCCTTTAGAGCAACATCTATCATGCGTAAAAGAGCTTCTTCCCGAATCTCGCCAGCCAGTACGACGGGAACGGCATAGATCGTTTGATTAAAGGGGGCGAGACGTAAAGCTATATCCGGATTGTTCGTGTTGAAAATAGAGAGATAGCTTGGGCCGCTGAAAGTGACATCGGCTTTGTTCATGGCAACATCCAGAAAAAGTTGGCTCTCACCACCTGTTGGTCCGCGATAAACAAGCGTAGCTTTCGGAAAAAAACGCTTGGCAATTTCTTCAGAGAAGTCTCCTTCGTTGACCTCTATTTTTATGGATGGGTTGTTGATTTTGTCGGGAGCATTGTCGAAGCGCTGGTCGTTAGCGCGTACATAGGCCGCCATAGGGGCATACGCGACAGGCGTTGACCCTCCAATGACGCGACCACGGCTAGGAGTCATGGCGATGCCTGTGCAGAAAAGGTCTGCCTTCCCCGTCTGAAGCGTAAGGGCGATGTCCCCATAGTCGATTTCCGGTCCCCATTCGACGGTAAGGCCTGTTAGTTTGCCCACTTCTTCCATGAGCGAGGGCATGATGCCTGACAGCTTTCCCGTGTTTGGGTCTTTTTCGAGAAAGTGCGGAAAAACGGCATAAGCACAGCGTAACGTGTTGGTCTTAAGTACGCGATCATAGGCGGGCTGTTGAGAAACAGTTCGCGACGTGTTGTCGGAGAAGAGTGTGTTCTGCACCCCCAAAGCAATCACAACGGCGGCGAGGATGGAAAGAGCGGTTTTCATGGGCGTTGAACCTTTGGAGGGATAGTGGAGGTAGCAGGCTGATTGACTTTGAGCTTTTGCGCAAGGGCAACTTGGGAAAGGTTGCGGGCTTGATGTTGTTCTTTAAGGCACATTTGATGTACTGTGTGTTCTACACGCTTTTGGATTTTCTTTTTTCTTTCGGGCGTGAACGTTTCAAGCAGTTCGGAAAAGGGGCGATGGTTTGTCACGCTTCCTCCCCCTCTCCAAACAAATCGGCGGGCAGGCGGGTTTGGGGCACGTCGAGGCCCAAATGGCGATAGCCCGTCTCGGTGAGGAGGCGGCCCCGCGGCGTGCGTTGGAGGAGACCCTGCTGGATGAGATAAGGCTCGATAACCTCTTCCAGCATATCGCGCTGCTCGGACAGGGCAGCGGCGAGTGTTTCGACGCCGACGGGGCCACCAGCATAGTGCTCGGCAATCATGGCAAGATAACGGCGGTCCATCGAGTCAAAGCCACGGCTGTCAACTTCAAGGCGGATTAAGGCGTTATCGGCTGCTTCTTGATCCACTGCTTTAACACCAGCGACGACGGCGAAGTCGCGGACACGGCGCAAAAGCCGTCCGGCAACGCGAGGCGTGCCGCGTGAGCGGCGGGCGATTTCGGTGGCACCGTCGGGGGTCAGGACGAGGTCCAGCTTGCCAGCGGCGCGGCTGACGATGATGGCTAGCTCTTCTGTTGAATAGAATTGAAGGCGCAGGGGAATGCCGAAACGCTCCCGCAACGGTCTTGTGATTAGGCCGCTGCGTGTCGTTGCGCCGATCAGGGTAAAGGGCGGCAGGTCGATCTTGATCGACCGCGCGGCGGGGCCTTCGCCGATCACAAGATCAAGCTGGAAATCCTCCATGGCGGGATAAAGGATTTCCTCGACCGCGGGATTCAGGCGGTGAATCTCGTCGATGAACAGAACATCGTGCGGCTGAAGGTTAGTGAGCAGGGCGGCAAGGTCGCCCGCGCGGGCGATCACGGGGCCAGAGGTTCCCTTGAACCCCACGCCAAGCTCATGCGCCACAATCTGGGCCAGCGTCGTTTTGCCAAGCCCTGGAGGGCCAAAGAAAAGTACGTGGTCAAGGGGTTGCTGGCGACTCTTTGCGGCTTGGATGAAGATGGACAGGTTGTCGCGCAAGGCTTCCTGCCCCGTAAAATCGGCCAGCCGCGTGG
Source organism: Alphaproteobacteria bacterium (assembly GCA_028683655.1). Taxonomy (GTDB): domain Bacteria; phylum Pseudomonadota; class Alphaproteobacteria; order UBA9219; family UBA9219; genus UBA8914. The sequence goes on along the minus strand of JAQUHK010000009.1, from coordinate 10,666 downwards.
GGCGCAGCGCAACGTCCGGCGCATCGGTCTGGTTCATTTGCGGCGTGATCAGGCGGTCGGGAGCGGTGGAGGTCATGCGGCACCTTCACGGGCAGAAAGGTCGGACAGGGCGGTGCAGATCAAGGCGTCCAGCTTCGCGTCGGGCCCCAGCTTGGCGGCGGCGGACGAGACGGCAGCAAAGGCCTCCATCCGGCGATAGCCGAGGTTTAAAAGGGCTGAGAGGGCATCCTCGGCCAGGCTGCTCACGACACTCAGGGCGGGTTTGCCCTTGCCCTGTGGCAGTGCGGCGGGCAGGGCCATGTGCGCGACCTTGTCTTTCAGCTCGGTGACAAGGCGCAAGGCCAGCTTGGGGCCGACACCATCGGCGGCGGTTAGGGCAGCCTTATCGCCGCTGGCGATAGCTTGCACCAGCCGCTCGGGCGAGAGAATCCCCAAGACTGACAGGGCCGACTTGGCCCCCACGCCCTGCACATTGGTCAGCAGGCGAAACCAGTCCCGCTCCACCGCTTCGGCAAAGCCGAACAGGCTGATCGCATCCTCGCGCACTTGCATCTCGGTCCACAGGCTCGTCGTATCGCCGATTTGCCCCGCCAGTCGCAACGTATGGGCCGAGCAAGCCACCAGATAGCCCACGCCTCCCACATCCAAAATCATCTGGCTGCCGTGAAGGCTGTCGATCTTTCCGGTCAGTTTACCGATCATGGGTGAGCACCAGACGAGAGGTTAACCGCTTGATAAGTGAAGGGGGACGATTGGCTTTTTCTTCTTCTCTAAGGATTTCTGCAAAGGCAATAACCCATGGGGCAAGGTCATGGGGGGTAAGCGTTTTGCCAACCGCGAAAGGATTAGCACTGGTGACTATGGCTGTTCTGGGAATCTGGTATCCTGCTTTTTGAACGGCTTTGTAAGCGGAATACAGCTCGTTTTGATCGTCATTATCCAGCCCCCTCCATTTTCTTTGCATGAACTTGGCCAGCTGCCTGAATTTTGTGGTGATTTGCTTAATGCCAAACACCACCAGAACCCGCGGCTTAAAGGGGACCAATGTTATCAGCGGGCGGTGTGCTTCGGTGATAAAGGAATTCGATCGGGGGACGGCACAATCCGTTGGAAGCATTACGTATTCTCCTTAGCGGCTTAATATGGTGCTACTATGCGCGTGGCAGATGGCGATGGCAAGGGCGTCGGCGGCGTCGGGGGCGAGTTTACCCGATTGGGGGAGCAGAAGGCTGATCATGGCCGTGATCTGCTTTTTGTCGGCATGGCCGAAGCCCGTGACGGTTTGCTTGATCTTGTTGGCGGCATATTCGCTGACGTCCAGCCCCGCTTGCGCCGCCGTGACCATGGCTACACCTCGGGCTTGGCCCAGTTTAAGGGCCGAGGCTGCGTTTTTATTGACAAACGTCTCCTCGATCGCGGCTTCGTGCGGGGTGTGGGCCTCAATGACTTGGCGCAGCTCGTGGGCCAGTACCTTCAGCCGCTCCGCCATAGGCAGGGCAGGGTCGGGGTTGATGCGGCCCGCTGCGATGAAGGACAGGCGGTTGTCTTCCTGACGGATCAGGCCCCATCCCGTATGCCGAAGGCCTGGATCAATACCTAAAATCGTGCGAATCACTTTCATGTCTGGCAGGATAACGAGCCGCTTCTGCTCAGGCTATGATTTCTTGTCGTTTTTCCAGTCTTCGAGGTTCAATGGACACGCCTCCCCCTTCGCCGTCTTATGTGCATGCCGCTTATCTGCTGGCCCTGTCCGAGCATGTGAAGGCGATCGGCATCTATAACCAGACCTTGCGTGACGGAGACATCTCGCCTGCTGATCGGGCCATGCTTTTGGAGGTGACGCGCTATCTTTGCGAGGACAGCGGGGCGCAGGGGTTTCCGTTAATTGCCGAACATGCGCGGATTTTGGGCAAGCTTTTGGCTGCGCCTGCGCCGCTCGCGCATCTGGTGTTGTCGCAGAAACTGGCCAACTTGTACGAGATTTGCAACGCCGCCATCGAGCTTGAAGAGGCGGAGGGGCCGCAGCCGCAGGAAAACAAGCCCGTCATCGCCGTTGTGGATGATGACCCGATGATGCGCCTTGCCCTTACCAAGCTTTTGGAGAAAGAGGCGCAAGTTTTTACGGGCAAGAACAGTCACGATGCCGTGACGTTGATGCGCACACATAAACCGGCCCTGGTTTTGATGGATGATATCATGCCGGGCGGGTTGACGGGGCTCAGCTTGCTTGAAGAAGTGCAAAAGGACCCCGAGCTGTCGCGCATTCCGATTGTGATGGTCACGGCCAGCAGTGACAAAGAGCATGTGCTGCGCGGCCTGCGGGCCGGTGCGGCAGAATATGTGACCAAGCCGGTTGCCTATGTCAAATTGATGGAGGTCGTTCACAAGATTTTGGCGCGACGCGAGAACTGCGTTGCTCTGTATCTGGACGACGCCGATCTAGCGCAAGCTATTACCCAGCGGCTGGAAGCCCTGAAGTGCAAGGTACAGGGCGGCTTTTCAACCGTGCAGGATTTTGTCGGGTTTGTGCGGGACCAGGACGCTCTTGGCGTGTTTGATGGGGAGCTGATCAATCCGGCGCAGGCCGCTCAATTGCCGTCGCTTTGTCCTAAAGCCTCGTTTCTATACGTGCCGGAGCCACAGGAGCCCATCGCGCCTCTTTTCTCAAGTCCGCCTTTCACCGCGTTGGATGAGTCCCCGACTAGTGAGGCCATCGTGCGGGCCATCGGGCGGCTTTTGGCCGCGCGCCGGATGCGGTCCGCTTAACCTTGACAAAAGGTAACTTGGGGCTTATTATGATCATACGTTCATAACAAGGAGCCGCTTGCTGTGGTTCGTCCCAGAAAATGTCGCCGCGTCCATGGATGCCCCGTTTCACGTTTTTTTCGCCCGCATGAAATCCCGCTCTCGGCTTTAGAGACGCTGGTTTTGAAGGAGGAGGAGCTGGAGGCTCTGGCCTTAGCAGACGGGCGTGGGCTGGATCAGGAAACGGCGGCAGGCCTTATGAACGTATCGAGACCGACTTTTTCAAGGATTTTGGCGCAGGCACGCCGGACGGTAGCGGCAGCCTTAGTTGAGGGCGCGGCGCTTGAGATTGGCGGTGGTGATTTTCACAGACCGGAGCTCGACTCCGGGTTAACAGAGAAGGAGATGAACATGCCTATGATGGATAAAACAGGTCCCATGGGGACTGGTCCGGTTGGCCGTGGACGCGGCGGCTGTGCCCGTAGCGATGAAGAAAGCGAGCGTTTCGCCGGAGAAGGTCGTGGAGGCCGTGGCCGTTGTCATGGCGGGCCGCACGGTGGCCCTCATGGCGGTGGCAGAGGTCAGGGCCGTTGTTGTGATGTTGGTCGCCGCGCCGTTGCCGAGACGATGAGTCCTGAACAGGAAGCCGCTTTTCTTGAACAGAAGATCGGCGAACTACAGTCCCGCCTTGATGCGCTGCGCGGTTAAGTTGCTCATTGGGTTGAAAGACAAGGAAGAGGGAGCCCTTTGATGGCTCCCTTTTTTTGCCCCTTTCTTTTCGGATAGTGATTTTTTAGACTCCTGAAGAGGCATTCAGGCACAGAGCAAGGAACAAGATATGATCATGCGCAAATGGGCGACGCCGCTCGTCATCGGCTCTTCGGTTGTGATGGCCGTGACGGGCCTCTTGATCTTTTTTCGTCTGGATAGCGGTTACAACAAGGTGGTGCATGAATGGATTGGCTGGGCCATGGTGGTCGGCATCATCACGCACGGGCTTGTCAATCTGAAGCCTTTTTTGAATTATGTGCGCAAGAGCCTGATGGGGCAGTTGATCATCGGGGTTTTTCTTCTTGTGCTGGCCTTGTCCTTTTTGCCTCAAGGTGAAAGAGAGGGTGGTGGCGGGTCGCCTTTTGTCATTGCCTTTACCGCGCTGACCAAGGCTCCGTTGACGCAGATCGCGCCGCTGGCCGGACGATCTGTCGAGGACGTTCAGCGCGTGCTAGACGAAGCCGGTCTGCCGGTTGCAGATCCTGCATCCAGTCTGGATGCGGCTTATGGCCACGATCGCCGCAAGATGGTGCAAGCGATCAGGTTGTTATGGGCTGGTTCCGGTGGAAAGGGTTCTTTGGGCAGGCGTTAGTTTTGGGCATCGTTCATCCGTTGCGCTTCGATCACTTTGGCGATTTTGACCCAGCGGAAAAAGGCGACGTTCACGCCCAGATAAAGGCCAAAGAGTCCGTCAAGGAAATAGCCGCGCAGGAAGTAATAGCGCACGAATTGATAAGGAAATTCGGTGAAGAGCCGCAGGGTGCTGTAACGCTTTTTCTTCACCGCTGTTTCGACGTTGTCGTCGGTGTATTTGTTCAGCTTGGCAATCGACTGTGACAATTTCACATAGGAATAATGGTGACACGGCGCGGCAAGCTGGCCGACAGGGGCCTCTTGCGTCATCGTGATACGGTCTTCGGTCAAAAGGTCCGCGTGCATGGTGGCATGGGCGCGATGATAAAGCCTGATGATGTTATAGGTCTTGGCCCATGGGCGCGGCTTTGTCCGGCCCGGCAACACGTCGGCAATGCGCATGTTATAGGCCGGATACGCTGCGCCCGTTTTCTTGATCGCGTTGATCTCTGCGATCAGCGCGTCCGATAATACCTCGTCGCCATCCAAAGACAGAACCCAGTCGTTGGCGCACTGGTCTTGGGCAAAGTTTTTTTGATGCGCATAGCTGACCCAGTCGTGATGGATCACCTTGTCCGTATAACGACGCGCGATATCCAACGTCCCGTCGGTCGATCCGCTATCCACAATCACGATTTCATCCGCAACCTGCTTGGCCGCCTCCAGCGTCCGCGCCAAACGCTTCGCCTCGTCCTGCACGATTAAATAGCAGGAAAGCTTCATGGAGAAGGGCTCTGTAGAGGAGGGAGTCTGAGTGTTCATAGAACGACGACAGATATTTTACGAAAGATTGGTTGCGGGGGCCAGATTTGAACTGACGACCTTCAGGTTATGAGCCTGACGAGCTACCGGGCTGCTCCACCCCGCGACACCTAGAATTGAGCCTAAGCTATCGGGACGCATCCCGGTAGCTCTGTTTTTTTGTCCTAAACCCTATCGGGCTGCGGACTGGCGGGCTGCTCCACCCCGCGACACCTAGAATTGAGCCTGAGCTATCGGGACGCATCCCGGTAGCTCTTTTGTTCGTCCTAAGCCCTGTTGGGCTACGGACTGGCGGGCTGCTCCACCCCGCGACACAATAAGCTTACGAGCTTGTACCCGTTTCCGCTTAAGAGAGTGTCGTTGTATAGCGTAGGGCGGGTAGATGCAAGGAAATTAATAAAAAAGGGGATTCTTCGTTAATGCAGGCCGTTTTATCAAGGTTCACGGTTCATTTTGAACCAGTTGGCGACATTGCGATTATGTTCGTCGAGGTTCTTGGCAAAGGCATGGCCCCCCGTTCCGTTGGCGACGAAATAGAGGAAGCTTGTTTTCTCGGGATGCAGGACGGCTTCGATGGCGGCCTTTCCGGGATTACAGATCGGCGAAGGGGGCAAGCCAGCGTTGGTATAGGTATTGTGCGGCGAAGGTAAAAGGAGGTCGGCGCGCGTGAGTTTGCGACCCAGACTTCCTGTGCCGTCGGTAAGGTCATAGAGTACGGTCGGGTCGGACTGAAGCGGCATGCGAAGGCTTAGGCGGTTGATAAAGACGCTGGCGACCCTAGGCCGTTCTTCGGCCAGCTTGCCTGTCTCCTTCTCGACAACTGAGGCGAGGATCAGGGCTTCTTGCGGTGAAGCGAAGGGCAGGTCCTTGTCGCGGCCTTCCCATGCCGATTGCAAAAGGGTTTGGGCCTCTTGCTGCATGCGTTTGATCATATCGGCGCGGCTGTCGTTCAGGGCATAGTTATAGGTTTCGGGCCGCAGGCTGCCTTCGGGGGGGATGGCTTCAACGGCACCCGACAAGGCGGCGGTGTTGTTCAAAAGCGTGACGATTTCATAGGAGGTCAGGCCTTCGGGAATCGTCAATTGGCGAATGACCGTTTTGCCGCTTTGAAGCAACTTGGTGACGTCCAGAACATTGCTGCCCTTGGGGATCAGGTATTCACCGGCGCGGAGCTGGTTGTGCGCCATCATATAGGCCGAGAGGCGGAAGAGCATCTTGTTGACGAGAACATTTTGCGTATCAAGGATCTGGGCGATCTCTTGAACCGAGCTGCCGCGTGGGATTACGACGGTTTGGTCTTCGGTCATGGGGCCGCTGACATGCAAAGAAAGCATGAAAAGGCAGCCCGAACAAAAGCTGACGATAAACAGGAACAGCGCGATATAGGGCAGGATCAGATGGCGAAGCTTGGGGCGCACTGCTGCCGATGGAGCGGGAGGAGCAGGATCAGGTTGGCCATGGGGGGATTGAAGTTCGCTCAAGGGAAAACTCGTCAGAATACAGGAGGGCGAAACAAGACAGGGCGTTCAAAACAAGGAGGCTCTTGCCGTGAAAGCACCTGCGACTTGACTAACATGTGGCCTAGTGGGGTGCAATCTTGAATAATTTTTATGCGAAACAGCCGGCTAGGAATGTGCCCGTTTTATAGTGGGGAGGAGGCGGATCTCGATCGGAGATTTGAATCGTTCTTGGCTCAAAAGCTGGGCAGAGAAAACGAGGGGCTAGAGATTAAAAGGCGGTGCTTATGGCAATCGGCACCAATATCAGCCAGAAAAAACAGCCAAACAGCACGCTACCACAAAAACCGAAGTACAATATGCCATCTTTGTCTCTCCGTGCGAAGGGAAGTCCAGAAAGCCAGTTCTCTTTTGATTTTCGAATATCCACGCGCCATTTCCCAAGACTGATGATGGGTAAAAAAGTCTTAGCTGTGCCATAAAAGGCAATATCAACTATACAATTGATCACAAACGATAATATTGACTCCATTACGACTCATCTCCTTGACGTAGGATCTTTGAATAAATCACATTAAGCGCTTTATGCTTAAAGTTCTAAGGTGGTGCGGTCATGAAGAAAGTGCTCGCTGCTGTCTTCGGCTTTGCTGCGGCAAACGCTAAGTTCAGACTGCGCCTATGGCTTGTCTTCACTAACATGTGGCCTAGTGTGGTGCAATCCTGAATAATCTTCAGTAGACGTTTGAGCGTAGAACTAAAGGCACACTACTTGGTAAGAGCCTTGGATGTTTATCGCGGAACCATTCGCATCTTTGTCCCATGTAATGCTCCACTTCTGAGAACAAGGGAAAGATTGTTTGCGAAAGTAGACTCCACTTAACGTCGGATCATTAAATAAAATAAAGCCCTGCTTTTGTAATTCATCAACGAACCTTTCTTCCTGCACAGGTTCTGGAAATTCTTTTTGTATACGTTCTTGAAATACTTTATCTGCCTCTACAAAAGACGACGGTAGATCTCTGCAAAGTTTAGGGGGGATTGGAAAAGGAGAAAACAGCACAAAATATAATCCAACAAACAGAATAATGCCGCAAACGATAAATATCTTATAGATCAATTTTAAGGATTTTACTTTTGTTGCCATTTTTTATCCAATGATCGTGAAGAGTTTTGTTCAAATAAAATTATAGCCTGTTACACTTGGCCCGTAAGGACAAAGTGTGGTGCGGTCAAGAAGACTCGAACTTCCACGAGATTACTCCCACAGCGACCTCAACGCTGCGCGTCTACCAATTCCGCCATGACCGCACGGGGCTTGCGCCAGTAGAAGGCGTAGGGGTAGCAGAAGAGGGGGAGGGAAATCAAGCCGTGATCTTGCTTTTTGATAAAAAAGATGGGGAGGACGTTCATCTTTTTTAACCATGGTGGCAGAGGGCTGAGTGGCAGCATTTTTACTTTCATTAAGGGTTTGTTGCCTCTGTCATGATAAAGTAGGGGTGTTTGATAAGGCTATTTGAAGGATGTCCTTTATGAAGCGGCCTCTTACTTATTTTGCTCTTGGCGTAACGGCTTTGGCCTTCTCTAATTGTGCGCGGCATCCTACGCCAATCGATCCTTCCAGTAGAGCAGAGAATCCGGTCACTCTCTCACATGAAGCCGTGCACCAGCAAGAAACTAAACCAACGGCGTGGGAGCAGTTCAGTAAAGGTGTGCGCGGTTTGGATGATCCGGTTGCCTTGGCTCGCGATCCCGATCGGACGGAGGATGAATTATATACCAAGAAACATGTGCAGTTTCAGTGTGCTGCATCGGTGCCGCTCCTCTGGCCAGAGGCCTCATCGGAGAGGCAAAAGAAATTCTGTGATGATTTTGTAAAAGATCAGGAAGTGGAAAGTTATCGTGGGGAGATTAATAACAAGTTAGGCGTTCTGGATACAGGGTTGACGGTTCTGGAAGTCGCAGGGGCTTTTGTGGCTCCGCCATCCCTTGTCGTTAAGGCTGGCCTGAGTGTCGTTGGCGGCATTGGTGGCGCAGTCATTGATGATGTCGGGCACTATGTCTTTCAGCAAAACGCAGAGCAAGACGGATCGCAAGTTATCTCCTGTTTGGGAGATATTGCCAAGAATACGGGCACGTTGCCGTGGGATGTGGTTAAGGCGGGATGGGGTTTTGTCTCTGGTACAGGATATGCTGTTGCCAGTCTTTTTTCCTCGGACGAGCCGGTACCCGATGCCGTAGCCCCAACGGTTCCTGAAGCAAAGCCCGTACAGCCTGCTGGGCGCAGGGCTACCTTAAAGCAAGTTGCGGCAGAGCAGGTGGAGGCGGACTCTCTGTCGCCGATCAGTGCCGAGCGGCGAATTATCATGGAGGGGGCGAAGGGAGCCCGTAAGCAGTCAACGCCTTCGCATGCTGGCGGACCGGGATAGCGTTGTTTGCCGGAATCCCACCCAACAAAAAACCCCGCCGTTTTTCAACGGCGGGGTTTTCTTTTACAGCTCAGGCCTTACTTGGCAACAGCAACCGTGTCGATTTCGACATCGACGCGGCGGTCGGGTTGCAGGCACTTGATCAGCTTGGCCTTGGACAATTTCTTCGGGCAGTTGGTGGCGGTCACGCTGTCACCGAACCAACGGGTCTCGACAACTTGCGCGTTGATGACGCCCTTGGAGACGAGGTACTGACGCACAGCGTCGGCGCGCTTCTTGGACAGTTTTTCGTTGGCTGTCGCGCTTCCGATACGGTCGGCATAACCGGCGACACGGACATTCGTCACGGACGTGCCCTTGGCGATGATGCTGGCGGCCAAAGCGTCAAGAGCCTTCTTGCCATCCTTGGTCAGCTTGGCCTTGCCAAAGTCAAAATAAACGGACTTTGTTTCGGTCTGGATTTGCGGTGCGGCTTGCTTTTCGCCGCCGCATTCGTCGCAGCCATTTTCCCAATTGGTGCGCAGGCAATCGCCAAGGGTTGTCTTGACGACAGCACCGTTGCTGTCGCGGACGACGTCGAGGGTTGAAGCTTGGGCGGAACCCATGCCAAGAACCAGAACGGCTCCGGCAAGAAGAAGTTTCATCGAATGAGTCATGTTTATCTCCATCTGAGTAAGTCAATGCCGTAAGAGGGGGTGAGGCAACGGCCATTTATCTCGCATAGACATTAAAAAACGATTATCGCGAGGCATCAAGGCCTAAAATCGTTCGAATGTGCTGTTTTTGCAGGGGCATGCGCTTTTCAGGCAACAGTCTGTGGGCTTTTGGCACGCGGCGGCTTATGATACAGTCCTGATTCGTTGCTGGTCGTCAGATAGGCTCTTTAATGTCTCCTTCAAGTCCTTTTGTTTATGCGCCATCGGTTTCTTCGGATCAGAGGCTTGATCTGGATGATCCTTTTATTGGTATTTTGGGCGAAAAAGGCGGGCGTGAGAGCCTTTGGCTGGGCAAAGCGGTGCCCCGTTATACAAGCTATCCCCCCGCCACGGCGTTTGACGAGGTGCCGACGGTTCAGGAATATCGCTCGGTTTTGGCCGCGCTGCCTGTGGCCGAGCCGTTGTCCCTTTATTTCCATGTGCCTTTTTGCCGGTCTCTCTGCTTTTACTGTGGGTGTAATACCTGCGCGACAAATCAGCATGAGCGGGTGACGCGCTATATGGGCTATGTCCATCGCGAGATGGAGAATATTGCCTTGTCGGCGGCGCAGCCGCGCAAGATCAGCCATATCCATTTTGGCGGCGGTTCGCCCAATATCCTCTCGGAAAAAGATTTGGGGCTTTTGTTCGGTTCTCTGATGCGCCGCTTCAACATGAGGGACTGCCGTGAAATAGCGATGGAGCTGGACCCCCGCTTGATCACCAAGGCGCAGGTCAGAATTTTGGGCATGTTAGGGGTGAACAGGGTGAGCCTGGGGGTTCAGGATTTCAATCCCGAGGTCATGCACGCGATTGGTCGCAAGCAATCCTATGAAATGATCCGCGGGGCCTGCGACATGTTGCGCGAGGCCGGTATTAACGACATCAATTTCGATCTGATTTACGGACTGCCGCTTCAATCTCCGGCTTCTTTGATCGAAACGGCGCAGGAGGTTGTCTCTCTGCTGCCCAACCGCGTGGCCTTGTTTTCCTATGCCCATGTGCCGCAGGTCAAAAAGCATCAAAAGATTCTGGAACAATATATTCTGCCCGGTCCCCATGCCTGTTTGGCGATGGAGGCAGCGGTGCGGCGCGTGCTGGTTTCGGCTGGCTATGCGGAAATCGGTATGGATCACTTTGCTTTGCCCGATGATCCGCTTGATCTTGCGGCAAAGAA
>JAQUHK010000098.1 GCA_028683655.1 Alphaproteobacteria bacterium | reverse complement strand
CGATTGGCCACCTGCTTGCAGACGGGCAATCTCGCATCGTTCTTCCAAGGAGAACTGTTTGTACTTTTTTCCCATGACAGCAACACCTTACCATAGTGTTGCACTTCGTTTGTGAACTTAGGAAATCCAGCCTTCCTTGCCATTTGCGCGGCATCAGGCTTTTATAACCCTTATCGTTTAGGTATAACCAGTAGGGGGTGGATTCCCGCTTTCGCGGGAATGACTCAACTTTGTATTGCTAGCACATCCTTTACGGGATGGAAAATCTTATGTCCGGCGGTGATGGCGGGGCGGAGGAGGCGGGCTTAATTCTCGAAGTTGAACTTATCCAACGGGATGCAGCCGCGCCCTTCCTTTGCCGCCTTGGGGTCATAGGGGCCTTGGCGGGTGATGGGGAGATGGTGGGTTTGTGTTGTCTTCCTGTTATTTCCAGAAAGGTCGTCATATGTATAACGGATGGCTATTGTGCCAGAATGACCCATCGTATTTTCTGGGAACAGCGTTTCCTGTAAAACTTTTTTATCGACGATAATTGTTGATTTTTGACCCGCTACGGTTATTTCGCGAGAGGCAGGTGTGAGGCAGACGGTATCAGCCAACTTTGCCGACTCCAAAGTATTATGAACAGCAAAAATATGCGAATTTGCTTTCATGATTTTATACGTTTTTACGCCAGTAAGAATTATACTCATAAAACACAATGCTGCGGCCCCGCCCAAAATACTATCTAAGATACTCTCCTTCACCAAAGCTTTTCTTTCTCTGTGAGATTTCTCGGGAGATATGGCTGAGCCTTCACACTTTTCTTTATGCAAAGCGTAAAGCCCTTTTCCATAAGAAAACAAAAGCGAGAGAGCACCAGCCTCTCCGGTGAAATGTGAACAGGAAATGATAGTGTTGCGTTGTGGGTCAATGAGAGAGCCGATAGCAAACCCCCATGCCACCATGCCCGCGCCGATCAGAGCAATGGTGCCATGTTGGGTCAGCGTGTTTTTATAGGTGCCGAAACGCTTCAAAATATCGGGCATGAAAAGAGCTCCTGAAAAAGAGTTGTTTAATACGTCTATCGAATTCTCAGTCTACCATTATTATAGGATAACGTGAAAAAAGATGCAAGACAGGGGATATGGTTAATAGTTGCAGTCTCAAGAGAAATCTATACCCCTTGCGCTTGCCAAAGGTGGGCCCTTAATCAAGGATCCATGTCATGCCAACGGTCCAATGAAAACACCCTTTTTCAGTCTTGAAAAGATCACCCCCCTCCCTACCAGCCTGCGGCCTTGACGCCCTTCGGCGTCAAGCCCCGCAAGGGCAGGGGACAGCAGAGTGATTGCTGCAACCGTTTGTTTTACTTTTCATCGTTGGGAGTTGGGTCCGGCTCTTGCCGCAAGCACCCCAAAAGTTCCCTCCCCCTCGCGGGGAGGGTTAGGGAGGGGGACTGTGTTTTATGTTGTGCCCTCAGGAAAGTCTTATCCCATCCGTTGGCCTTTTCCCCGCGCCAGCGTTGCGGGTGACGCGTTCCTTCGGGTTAAGCTGGCGAAAGAGTTTGTCGCCAATCATGTCGGCAAATTGTTCATCATCGCCGCTCCAATAAAGGCCGCTGCGTATAATGGCACTGGCTGCACGGCTGCACAGATTTTGTTGATCGCGTTGGCTAAGGGTACGAAGACAATCTCCAAACTCTTTGACAATCTTGACCCTGTTCTTTCCGTGATAATGTTCTGTTTTCAGGCCCTCGATGATCTCCCATGCTTTATCCCAAGACGATTTTGGCAGAGAGTCGGGAAGCGCATCAAACTTTTCTGCGAAACGATCACGGTCTGGGAAATCATATAGGTTTGACCCAATCACGGCTTCAGCGGCATAAGCGCAAAGAAGCTTTCGGTCGTCTGGTGCCAGAAGGGCCAGATTATCGCCGAAGGCTTGAATGATTTTATTGCGTTGTTTGTTTCCATCACAACGAGAACGCCGTAAGCGATCAATGATACGAAAGGCGCGTCTTCCAGCAATATTTTGCAGGCTAAATGTCTTTTTCATTGCCTTTACTCCCGTCTCCATGTCGTGCCTGTTGGCCCATCTTGCAGGATGATGCCTTGGGCGGCGAGGGCGTCGCGGATGCGGTCGGACTCGGCGAAGTTTTTGGCTTGGCGCGATTCAAGGCGTGCGGCGATTTGCGCTTCGATTTCTGCGTCCGTGGGGCCGCCTTTTTGCGCCGCGCCCTTGAACCAGCTTTCCACGTCTTGCAACAAAAGGCCCAGAGCCTCACCCGCCGCGAGCAATCCGGCTTTCAGTTTGGCTTTGGTGTCGGCATCCTCGGCGCGGTTCAGCTCACTGGCCAGATCGTGGATATGCGCGATGGCTAGCGGTGTGTTGAGGTCGTCGAGTAGCGCGTCTTCGATGGCGGCGGGGACGCTGTTGGCCTGGATTCCGGCTTTCGCCGGAATGACGGGAAGGGGAACATCTTGCACCTTCCTCAACGCGCCATACCATTTATCGAGCGTCGCCTTGGCTTTGGCGAGCCCTTCCTTGGTGAAGTCGCACGGCTGCCTGTAATGCGAGGCCAGAAGCGAGAGGCGCAGGGCCTCACCCGGAGCCTCTTCCAAGAGTTCATGGACCGTGAAGAAGTTGCCCAGCGACTTGGACATTTTCTCGCCATTCACGATCAGAAAGCCGTTATGCATCCAGTATTTTGCCGGAGGCTTACCGCAATGGGCGCAGGAGCTTTGCGCGATCTCGTTTTCATGATGCGGAAAGATAAGGTCAAGCCCGCCGCCGTGAATGTCGAACGTCTCGCCCAGCAAATCATCCGCCATGGCCGAGCATTCAAGATGCCAGCCCGGACGGCCATAGCCCCACGGGCTGTCCCAGCCTTCGCCGCCTTCGGGCGCGGGTTTCCACAAAACGAAATCGGCGGGATCTTTTTTGTAGGGCGCGATTTCCACGCGGGCTCCTGCTATCAGCTCATCGCGCGTGCGGCGTGAGAGCTTGCCATAATCGGGCATCGTCTCAACGGCAAACAGCACATGCCCCTCGGCTTCATAGGCATGGCCGCGCTCGATCAGCGTTTGGGTCAGCGCGATCATCTGCGCGATATAGTCCGTGGCGCGAGGCTCAAAATCGGGGCGCAGCGCGTTAAGCTGGTCCATATCTTCATGAAAGATTTTCGTCGTCCCGACCGTCAGCTCTTTGATCGAGACGTTGCGCTCTTTCGCACGCGCCAGAATCTTGTCATCCACATCCGTGATGTTGCGGGCATAGGTTACTTTGGGGAAGTGCCGCTTGAGCAAGCGATAGAACGTGTCGAACACAACCACAGGCCGCGCATTGCCCAAATGCGCAAAGTCATAAACGGTTGGCCCGCAAACATACATGCGGACATGCGCGGGATCGAGAGGCTCGAACGCCTCTTTGGTGCGGGTGAGGGTGTTGTGGATGGTGAGTTGGGTGGTCATGTGAAGGTTCCCCAGTGTTAGTTTATGACATCATATTGTAGGTTCAAATAGCTGTGATCGAGCTTGTTACATGCCTTCAGCTTTAACGCCCTAACTTTATGAAGGTCAGCTAAGTTGTGCAAGGACTCGCCGTCCATCAAAGTGGGTGTGTTCGTGCCGCCGATCAGAGCGGGGGCAATAACAATGGAGATATGGTCTATAAGCCCTTGTCGAACGAATTGAGTGTTCAACGTGCCGCCACTTTGGACTGTCAATTTATTCACGCCGTAATCGTTCTTCAATTTTGAAAAGAGATCGGTGAACTCGATGCCGTTTTCATAGAACAAAACAGTTAGAGTTTCTCTGTTTGCCATTTCAAAGGCCGGATGACGGTGATTATCAGTCACAAGAATGACGCCCTTAAACCGTCTGAGAAGACAGGCCACACCTGAAGCCTCAAGATGTGGTTTGTTATCTATGACAATCATGGTGCAGTAAGGATTCTCCGATGCAGGAAGACCGTGATTTGAGCCAATCTTGGCCATAACACGACCTGATATGAGTGAAAATGCATCGGTTTCCTGTTCAAGCCTGTAATACTGTTCTAAGCCTTCTGCGACCTCTGTGATGTTCGGAAAATCTTTGTCAACGTCTAATGCATCCGTATCGCCTGTCGATATCTTTCCGTCGACCGACATTAACATGAAAAGCGTTGTTTCAGGGCGCATTTATGCCTACCCCTTTAGTCTGTGCATAGACCGATCAAAGCCAATCAACGGAAGAAATGATTTCATCTCTGGGCCATGATCTGTCCCCGTCAAAGCCCGTCGCAGCGGCATGAACAGGTCTTTGCCTTTGCGGCCTGTTTTCTCCTTGATCGCGTTGGTCCATGCCTGCCATGTGTTTTGATCCCATGGCTCGGTGGGGAGGAGGGCGGCGGCATCGGCGAGGAAGGCGGCGTCTTCGGTGAATGCGGGCACCTCGCCATGCGCGACATCCCACCATGGACGGACATCTTCGATGGTGGTGAGGTTGGCGCGAACGGCCATCCAGAACTCTTCCGTCACATGGCCAAGGCCTAGCGCGTCCAGACGCTGGCTCACAACCTCAAAAGGCAAGTGGTGCATGATCTTCGCGTTGAGGGTTTTCAGCTCCTCCACATCGAATTTCGGCGTAGCGCGTGAGATGTGCGAGAGATCGAACGAGGCGGTCAGCGACTCCATATCGGCATAGGGTGCGATGGAATCCGAGGTGCCCAGCTTGGCGAGCAGCGAGGTGATCGCCATCGCCTCGATGTGCATTTCCTCGCGCAGGCTGATGATGCTCAGCGCGCCGAAACGCTTGCTCAGTTTCTCGCCGCCCGCACCGGTCAAAAGCGGGAAATGCGCGAAGGCGGGGACGGGCTTGTCCGTGATGGCCTGCCAAAGCTGTAACTGTACGGCAGTGTTGGTGACGTGATCCTCGCCGCGAATGATATGGGTGATGCCCATATCCGCATCGTCCACGACGGAGCAGAAGGTGTAGAGCGGCACGCCGTCCTCGCGGATAATGACGGGGTCGGAAAGGGACGAGGCGGGGAAAGTCTTTTGCCCCTGAATGCCGTCGTTCCATGTCACATCGACATAGTCCAGCTTGAACCGCCAGTGCGGCTTTTTGCCCTGCGCCATCAGCGCGTCAATCTCGGCTTGCGAGAGCTTCAGCGCAGCGCGGTCATAAACGGGCGGCAGGCCTCGGCCAAGCTGGGTCTTGCGCTTGAGGGCCAGCTCGTCCTGCGTCTCGAAACAGGGATAGACGCGGCCCGTGGCCTTAAGGGCCTCCAGCACCTCGTCATAGCGGGCGGTGCGGGCGGACTGCTTTTCAAAAGCGTCCCAGTTCAGCCCCAGCCACTTAAGGTCGCGCTCAATCGCTTGCGCGTTTTCGACGGTGGATCGCTCGTGATCCGTGTCATCCATACGCAGCAGGAAACGGCCCGCGTTTTTACGGGCGAACAGGTAATTAAACAAAGCGGCGCGGATATTGCCAATATGCAAAAGCCCCGTCGGCGAAGGCGCAAAGCGAACATAAACAGTCATGAGAGCTGTTTTAGCAGGAAAAAAGGGGGCAGGGGAAGAGGGAAAGACAAGCGAAGGCCACAAATGGAGCAAGTTCTTCTTGGTTAAAGGGGGAGGGGCGTGGT
The DNA here is from genome assembly GCA_028683655.1 of Alphaproteobacteria bacterium. GTDB lineage: Bacteria > Pseudomonadota > Alphaproteobacteria > UBA9219 > UBA9219 > UBA8914. The sequence continues at coordinate 2,403 of JAQUHK010000098.1, read as the reverse complement.
AGCAGGAGGGGCAAAGACAACCTTATTGTAACGGAGACGAGAATGAGTGGTCTGGAAATAATTGAAACGGATAAAACATATGCGAACAGCATTGTTGTTGTCGATGCCTCATCGAATGGCCATGATTGGGACGGTGATCCAGTTATTGCAGAATCTTGCAGCGATGTGCTGGGCACGATGACGGCGTATCTGGTTGATAAAGGTATTTTGCCTTCAAAACCAAACGTAGTCATGATGAGCGAGCATCAAGCGAGGGATCAGCTTTTCCCCAATGGAGCCAGGGCGCGGATTGTGGAGAGCCCTTTGCTGATCTTGGTCGCCGACCGTGATGGTTCCTCAATGAAATATGGAAAACTCTTTATCTACTGGATGAATAGGGAATATTCTTCGCGTCAGTGCAGACCCGACGGGCACTCGCGGTTGCTTCCGGTTTATGATGCCGAGACAGAGCATCTGCCCTTGCGCGTTGCTTTGCAAATGAAGGAAGTCAGCGAACGCATTGTTGGTGCGCTTGTCGGCGTGATGTTGCGCAATGAAGCAAGAAGGATTGCTGTCCCCGAGCAGAAAGCTGTCTTGGAGTAATGCCAACGACCCGATGAAATGACAGCGAATCGCACCGCCCTCGTCATTGCGAGCGACCGTAGGGAGCGCGGCAATCCAGTCCTGCGGCTGGAAACATGGGGACTGGATCGCCACGTCGCTACGCTTCTCGCGATGACGTCGTGGGGGTTTTCATTGGGCCGTTGGTATAAGCGATAAGGTAGAGAGTAAACATTTTAAAACATAAGGAGAGCGCGAATGTCGGATGAAAAACTTAAAGTGCTGGTTGTTGAGGATGAGCGGTCTATTCAAGAGTTTCTTATGATGATTTTCGAGGAGGCAGGGGCCGAGGTTTTATGTGCGGCAGCTGTCCCCCAAGCGAAGGAGATACTTGATACGCATCCAGATATTGATGTCGTCACGTTAGATGGAAGTCTGGCCGTTGGCCATGGCAGCGAAGTCGCAGAACATATTGTCAAGGTTCTTTGGCCAAGACAGGCCGAGGCTGCCTGCGGTAAAACGGCTTTTGTTGTGATTTCCGGCAACCCCTTCACGCCGGAAGGCGTGTCGGCTGTGTATGAAAAGGGTTCTCAAACGGTAAGTCAGATTAAGGGCTTTGAAGGTGGCACCCGCGCATGGCTGCGGCACATGAAGTCACTGGTTCCTGCCTGATTTTTGTGAAGCTCTTATGGCCGTTTCTCTTTGACTTGAGATAAATCCCTTGCAGGAGGAGGCGTTTTGGTTAAGCTGCGCGCATCTGGTGTGCGGTGCTGTTAGGGAAGGAAATGCGATGCGGCGGCTTTCATTGGTGATACCTGTTTTCGGGGCTACGCTTTTTTCAAGTGCGCTTCTCTTGTTCTGGGTCGAGCCGATGTTCGCGAAGATGCTCTTGCCCTTGTTGGGTGGGGCTTCGGCGATCTGGGTCACTGCGATGCTGTTTTATCAGATGGCCCTTCTGGCGGGATATGCCTATGCGCATGTGACCAGTCATTTCCTAAGACCGACGGTTCAGGCCGTTTTGCACTTGGCTTTGCTTGTGGTGGCGATGGTTGTCTTGCCGATTGCTGTTCCCGCAGGGTGGACTCCGCCAGCCGGAGGCAACCCCGTCGGATGGATGCTGGGACTGCTGACGGTTGCGCTGGGGGCTCCGTTTGTCCTTTTGGCGGCGACAGCACCGATTGTGCAGCGATGGTTCGCTTCAACAACGCATCCACAGGCGGACAACCCCTATTTTCTTTATGCCGTCAGTAATGCCGGAAGCCTGCTTGGCCTGTTTGCCTATCCCTTTTTGTTAGAGCCGCACTTGCGTCTTGTGACGCAGAGTCTAGCGTGGAGTGGCGGTTTCTTCGTTCTGTTTGTTTTGGTTGGGTTGTCGGCTGCGCTTGCGTGGCGGTTCGGGCGACCGGTTCAGGCTGTGCCTTGTGCGTCCATCGAAACTGCGCCCTCTGACAAGGCCGAAACACAGGCAATCGGTTTAAAGCGTTTATTGATGTGGGTCGTTTTGGCCGCTGTTCCGTCCAGTTTGATGCTCAGTGTCACGAGCTTTATTTCAACAGACATAGCCGCCATTCCGCTGATGTGGATTGTGCCTCTCGCCCTTTATCTGGTGACATTTATTATCGCTTTTTCGGCAAAGCCTGTTTTGTCCAGTCGCTTTGTCGAGTGGCTTCAGCCGTTTCTTGTCATCCTTTTATGTATTACGTTTGTGTCCACCTTGGGCCGGACCGGGTCAAATCCGTTTTTTGTTTTGCTGCTTCATCTGGCCGTTTTCTTTGTTTGTGCGTTGGTTTGTCATTTCGAGTTGATGCGCCTGCGCCCGCCGCCGCGCTTTTTGACAGCCTTTTACCTTGCCCTATCTTTTGG
>JAQUHK010000097.1 GCA_028683655.1 Alphaproteobacteria bacterium | reverse complement strand
TCTTGAGTTTGTCGGTGTTGATGCCGACGCTTTTGGCAATGGCCAGGACCGATTCATCAGTAAGCTGGCCCTTATTGCTCATCAAGGCATCATGGAGCTGGTGATATTTGCCTTGCGCAACACTGGCCAAAGCGGCTTTGGAGGCGGCCACGGAACCATCACCTAGAATGGGGAGTTCCTTATAGATGAACTTGACGTTCTTGTCTTCACCCAGCAGCTTGAGGACGGTTGGCTGCGCCATTTTGCAATAGCCGCAGGAATAATCGAAGAACTCGACGATGGTCACGTCACCCTTAAGGTTGCCGGCGGTGGGAGAGGTTGGGTCCTTGACGATCTTGTCGAGGTTGTTCTTGAGGGCTTCGACAGACTTGGCCTCGTTGGCCGTTTCAACCTGCTGGCGGACGGCTTGCGCGGCGCGGACAACAATTTCGGGTTCTTTCTTGGTCAAAAGCTCGCGAACGATGTTCTCGACTTCTGTTTTCTGGGCCTCGGACAGGGTGGAGATGGCGGCGGCAGCGGTTTCAGGTGCGGCGGGGGCCTTATCGGCGGCATGGCTGATGACCGGCAAGAGGGCGATCACGGAAGCCAGAAGGAGGGTTTTGGGTGAGGGCATGGAAAAGCTCCAGCTAGGGTTTTAACGGACAAGCCGCCACAAGACCAATTTTTGGGCCGCAAGTCAATCTTTGGCATCGGGGTCGACGCTAAGCTTAATATCCTGCGCTCGCAACCAGTAAGGCGAGCCTTTCTTCAGGTTCTTCAGGGCCCTGTCGGCATAGTGGCCAGCTTCTTTGTCCTCGCCTCGGCTCAGGCAGTCTTCGGCGAGAGCATAGGATACAAGGCCTTGATAATCATCGTTTTTAGTCAGCTCGTACTGACGCCCCCATGCGCCAGCCAAAAGCCGCCATGTCTCCGAATTGCGCTGTTCAAGGCGGTTGGCCTCCAAAAGGTTCTGGATCGCTTTGTCCAGCTGGGCGGGGTCTTTACCCTCAAGCAGGGCGTGGGCATAGGCGGTGCGCAGCAAGGGTGAGTCGGGCGAAAGCGACACGGCCTTTTGGTAAAGAGAGGCCGCTTCGGCCACCCGACCGTTCTCGAAAATCATCTGGGCCTTGAGTTCAAGGAAGAAAGGATTCTCAGGCTCTTCTTTCAAAAGCGAGTCCATGACGGTCAAGGCGCGGGGCAGTTGGTTGCTCCGGTAAAGCGCGATGGCGCGGGCATAGCGGGCGGGCAGGCGCGGGTCCTTGTCGGTATAGCGCAGCAAGGCGGCCTGAGGCTGCATGAATCCCAAAAGCTTGGCCTTCATCCGTTCGTGCTTGGCTTGATAGGTCGGACCGAGGGCATGGCCTTTCAGGGCGGGTGTGTGCTCGACATGATAGGAAAGGCTCTCGACGCGGTCTTGGGACAGCGGGTGGGTGCGGACATATTCAGTCTGCCGCTCGGAGGGCAGGGCTTCCTGTCCCTCAAGCTTGGCCATGAACTGAAGGAAACCTTCGGCACTCAGGCCAGCATTGTCCAAAAAGCGCAGGGCCGCCGCATCTGCCGAGGCTTCTTGCGCCCGCGAAAAGCTGAGCAGACCGCGCTCCGCAACCGTTTGTGCCCCACCGATAGCCCCGATGGCGACATCCGCTTTGCCCGTGGCAACACCGATGGCGGCTCCCGCTATCATGCCGATGATGGATTCCGCTGACGCATTGCTCATGGCCTCGCGCCCACGCACAAGGTGGCCGCCTGCAATGTGGCCCGTTTCATGGGCGATGACGCCTTGCAACTGGTCGGGCGTTTCGGTCGCCTGCATCAGGCCCGTATAGATGAAGATATTCATCCCGCCCGCGACAAAGGCGTTGATGTCGCTGTTTTGGATAATCAGCAAGCTGATGGACGACGGATTAAGGTCCGCCGCCTTGAAAATCGGGGCCCCCAGCTCATGCAAATAAGCCTCGATCTCCGCATCGCGAATAAAACTCATCCGCTCGTTGCTTTGGGCATGGGCTGGCATCGCGGCAAGGAAAAGGCAGAGGGCAATGCCCCAAAAGCTACGCAAGTGGGCGGGGCGCATCGAAAAGGGAAGGCGGAAGAAAACAGACATCGGGCAGACCTCTTCATAAGGCAAGCGCATAGGGCGGGGGCGGATGATACATCCCTTGCCCTTTAAGTAGAAAAACCCTTGCAAAAATCGCGTCATTCCCGCGACCCGTGCTTCGTCCTTACGGACTTCGCAGGGTTTGTCACAAGTCCTGCGTAGCCTCTTGGCGAAGCAGGAAAGCGGGAATCCATGTATCTAAGACATCCCTTGTAGTGAAGATGGATCCCCGCTTTCGCGGGGACGACCCGACATTTTGAAAAAGGCTCTCCTTCATCACGTACGACTATACTGACGAAATGAGGCGAAAGAAAGAGTAGGTATTAACCTTAATAAGACCAAAAACCTACAATAGCCTTTAAACGCGTTTAGAGCCCCGTAGAAGGGCCTGTTTTCGGGCCGGTAGGGGGGTAGCTACCCCCTCCGCTCCGCGCGTCCTAGGGCCATTTTCGCCGGCGGAATCGCCATCGCGGGAGTCGATTCTAGCCAATCACGAATGGGGATGGCGTGTTGGGGATATAACTGGTTAATAGGTAAGATAGACAGCGATGAATTGAACGGCGACTTTATAACTTGATATCATACGGTCTATTCATCAACATTGAGATAAATCCAGTTCATTTCTGCGAATGAGGTAGAAGATAGTGATGCATGTGCCATGAATACACTCGCTAGGTACCTTGAGGTTATCGTCGATCCAACCTTTGATGATTTTCACAAGAACAGTGATTCTTTCCGCCATGCCTATCTTACATGCGTTGCGATTTTCCATGCGGTGGAGCGGGCTGCGGAAGAAGACGGAAGAAGTGCTGCGACCATGCGACAAATTTGGGGCAGGGAATCTATAGAGTTCAAACTGGTCGACATCGTCGCGCATCATTTTAAACATGTGCGGAGTTCAGGCGAAAAGAGAAGAACAAAAGGTCCCAGCCTGCCGACCCATCTTGCAGTAGGCTTTGACGAAGCGGGTGAAATGATGAACTTGCGAAATCTTTATTTTGCAATTCGGGATGCTGTTCGCTTTGTGCATCAGAAGGCAGGAACAATCCACCCAGACCTACCGTAGTCGGCCCACTGAGGCTGATAAATGCAATTCACCGAAATTCCAAACAGCTTATAGTTTAGCGCACAAAAAGCTGAGAGTGTTGCGGAATAACAAAATGGGATGCCAGCGAAGGCTGGCATCCCATTTCCTTTTAGCCTCATCTAATCAGCGGGCCAGCTCTTGCAAACTTGTAACCTAAAACCCTTATTGCCCCGTCAGGCGACGCCACCAGCCGCCTTTGGGTTGGTCGGTGGGCGGGTTGACGACTTCATAGGAGCGGGCAACCTGCGACTCCGGCTTGGGCTTGTCTTGTGACATCGGCCTCGGCGTGGTGTCCAGTTCATGGATGCTGGTCGGGATGTGGACCGGCTCGTGGGTATAAGAGGCCGTGGCCCCTTCCGTCTTGTGAGCAGGCGGCGCCCAGTTGCCGGTTACCGTGTCGGTACCAGCAGCGGCTTCGTTGTCGCGGGGTTCACCACGACGGCGGCCACCACGGCGACCACGGCGACGGCGGCGCGGGTTATCCTGATCTGTACCGGCTTGAGCCCCTTCCGTGCCTTCCCCTTCGGTCTGTGTCTGGGCCTCTTGATCGACGATTGGCGCATCGGCGGCGGGAGCGTCTCCCGCCTCGTTGTCTTGGCGCGGTCCTGTTGAGCGGGTGCGGCGGCGCGTGTCGTTTTTACGGAAGCGTGAGCGGCGGCCACGGCGCTGTTGTTGGTCGGGTGAGCCCTCGTCTTCAGCGTCGCCGCTGTCGTCCATGGGGGGCTCGTCACGGTGGAAGGACTGGGACAAATCGCGCTCGGTCTCCGCCATCACCTGATCGGAATTGACGGCAGGGCCTGTTGCACGCTGGGTCGGCTTGGTCTTGGTGCGCTCGATCTTATAGCCGGGTTGCGGCAGATTTTCCTCTTGCTCGACAAGGACGGCCAGTCCGTAACGCTGTTCCAGATTGCCAAGGACGGCGCGTTTGTGGTTGAGGATGTAAATCGCGACGTTGGCGGGCACATAGGCGATGATCTCGCTGCTGCGGCCACGCAGGGCTTCTTCTTCGACGGCGCGAAGGACGGACAGAGCCGCCGAGTCCGGTGAGCGGACATAGCCGGTGCCGGAGCAATGCGGGCACTTTTCGAAGTTGATCTCGACAAGGCTGGGGCGCAGGCGTTGGCGCGAGAGCTCCAGCAAGCCGAACGGCGAGATGCGGCCGATTTGAAGACGCGCCCGGTCGTTCTTCATGGATTCTTTGATGCGGCGTTCGACGGCGGCGTTATTGCGCCCGTCTTCCATGTCGATGAAGTCGATGACGACGAGTCCGGCAAGATCGCGCAGGCGAAGCTGGCGAGCGATTTCCTCGGCGGCTTCAAGGTTGGTCTTAAGGGCCGTTTCCTCGATATGGCGTTCGCGTGTCGCGCGGCCTGAGTTCACGTCGATCGAGACAAGGGCTTCGGTCGGGTTGATGACCAGATAGCCGCCGGAGCGGAGCTGGACAATCGGATTGTGCAGCGAGTCGATCTGGTTTTCGACCTGATAGCGGATGAACAGCGGCGTCGGGTCTGTATAAAGTTTGATCTTCGCGGCCTGATCGGGCATCAGCGCGTGCATGAAGTCGTGCGCCTTGTCATAGCCGTCTTGTCCGGCGACCAGAATCTCGTTGATGTCCTGCGTGTACAAATCGCGGACCGAGCGTTTGATGAGGTTCGCTTCCTCGTAAATCATCGCGGGCGCGCTGGATTGCAGCGTCTGTTCGCGGATGTTGTCCCACATGGAGAGCAGATATTCCAGATCGCGCTGGATTTCCTGTGGCTCCTGTTCCATGCCTGCGGTGCGCAGGATGACGGCCATGCCGTCGGGGATCTCCAGCTGATCGAGGATTTCCTTCATGCGGCGGCGGTCTTGATGGTTCGTGATCTTGCGCGAAACGCCGCCACCGTGGTCGGTGTTGGGCATCAAAACGCAATAGCGACCGGCCAGCGACAGATAGGATGTCAGAGCCGCGCCCTTGTTGCCGCGCTCTTCCTTGACGACCTGAATCAGCATGACTTGGCCGCGCTTCAGGACTTCTTGAATCCTGTACTTTTGACGATGCTGGCGCACGATGCGCTCTGCGCCGTCGCCGCCAAGGCTTTCCGGTGGGGCTTCCGACATCGCGACTTCAGTTAGCGAACCGCCATCCACAACGGCATTGCCGAAATCGGTGATCAGGCCGAGCGTTGTATCTTCGTCGCCCAGTTGTTCGGCAAAGGCACTGACAGGAGTGGGATGCTCACCAGCTGGCGCGGGGTCTTCGTTTGCAGGGGCGTCGGTGGCTTCCTCTGAACCCGAGTCTTCAAGCCCCTCATCGACGTCAGCACTCTCTTCGAGCCCTTCGCTGTCCATCTCGTCCTCATCCATCTGGCGATCGGCCATCGGGATGCGGAAATAATCGGGGTGGATTTCGCTGAATGGCAGGAAGCCGTGGCGGTTGCCGCCGTACTCAACAAAGGCGGCCTGAAGCGAGGGTTCGATTCGCATCACCTTGGCCAGATAGATATTGCCGCGCAGGATGGGTTTGCTGGCCAGACCAAAGTCAAAGTCTTCCAGACGGTTATTGTCCCGATAGCTTTCAACGATGGCTACACGGGTCTCTTCGGGATGCGTGGCATCCACAAGCATTCTTTTCGTCATTTTATCTCTCCCGCCAGCTTGTCGCGATGGGTGGTAAAAGGACCCTGCGCGCCATAAACTGACAAATTCGTTACCCGTTTTGGCCGGATGGTGATCCTGCCGTACCGCGCTGCCTGCAGTCTTCGGGGGTGGGGTTACCCTTGACCGTTGGAAGTGGCGCGCGTGCTCAACCCGTGGCTTTGTCTTCCTTATGTTCTACTTCTGTATCCTGTGGTCATAAAGACCAACAGCAGGGAGAGGAAGATGTGCCGTCGCGGTTCTCACGGGGCGGATCATAAACGGAAAGCACCAAGCCGCACAACACATTATTCCCGTTTCTGTCGAATAGAATGCAACACATTGATATATCTATATAAAAGAGATTGTTGTGAAATAGTCACAACCACTGTTGCCTTTGTCTTGTCACATTCTAACCCGTTGGAATCTCAAAATGACCACATTTATCCCTATAATCGTAAAGCAAGGACAAGATGTGACACGGTAACGAGCGAAACAAGGGGGGAAGGGCATGGCTGACCAGCAGACAGACGAACTTTTAAATGACCCCGTCAATGCACCCATTTTATTGCGGCCCCAAGGAGTCGATGCGCGTGGTCTTTCAGGTTCAGCTAAGGCGATTATCACGGCGGTTGCGCTGTTGGCCGCCGCTGAAATCCTGTTGCCAAGTAACGGTGATCAGGCCATCAGAAGGGGTTATGCCGCTCGTGTGGGGAAAGACGTCCAGACGACGCTCCAGCTTTCTCCCCAAATGATGACCAGCGGTCAAAACTATCTTCTCATGGACGGGGTTGGGGAGGACTCGCCTGTTCCCATGGATATGACAGAAGTTAGTAAGGCGCGCCATGATTTAAGCCGCGTTGTTGAAGGGCGCCTTGCCGGGGCTCCGAATTTGCCGGTTGTGACCCTTCGCCATGTCGATCAAGAGGGCGTTCAGCATGTCGTCTTGGGAAAGCCCCATCCCGTTCTGGAACGGTTTTATCAATCGACTGTCTTGTGGGCTACAGGTGCGTGGAAAAAGGTTTCTACGGTTACGGTCGTAGATTTGTTTGGGCGTGGTCTGAACAAGAAGGATGATCAGGACCAGAGCCATTCCCCGGCAAGCAATGTCGCTTCCCGCGATCCGTCGCTTCGCCACGCGCCGTTTTTGGCCGCGCAGCTCTAACTTGACCTCAGTCAGACTGGGTTTGCCTTGTGCGGGCGGCCTTAAGCTGGCTTTCCGTTAGCTGGAAGCCCGTCAGAACGCGATAGGTCGAGGCGTCTTCATCCTTGGCAAGTGGCAAAAAGACATGCAGTGGCTCTTCGGTTGTTGCCAGCTTTGTCTTGTCGTCAAACGTAAAGGTAGCCGTCATCATATCCTTGGCGATGATCTTGTCGTCCGGCGTGATGACCGAGACGGAATAGGGAAAACTGATTCTGTTCCCTCCCAGATTTGGGCCTTTTTCAGCTTTCATGGACAGGGTGAAATTAAGATCTACCCCATTGGATTCATACGCGCATTTCCCGCTCAGACTTTGCATAACGGCGACGGCGACAAGTGTTGAAGAATCGACGGTGTCGTTTCCGTAATCCTCGACACGCTCAAGCGGACGCAGAATGGCGACTTGCGGGCATTTCCTCACCGGAGCCTCGCTGGTATTAGCACAGGCCGCAAGGGCGAGAAGCGCGATACAAAGGACGGAGGGGTAAAGGACGGGCAGGGCTTTGGTCATGGGGTGGTCGTTTCCTATTTCTTCAAAAAGGTTCCATGGGCGAAGAGCCAGTAAGACAGGGTGAACAGGACGATGTTGACGATAACCAGCATGGCCATGCCGCCCCATAAAAAACTGTCGGCGGTGCCTGTAAAACTATAACGGAAGCCGTCGATCAGATAGAAAAACGGATTCATGGTGCAGACGAAGTGCCATGATTCAGGCAGGCTGTCGAGGGAGAAGAAGGTGCCCGACAGGAAGGTGGCGGGCATGATGATGAAGTTCATCACGCTGCCCAAATGGTCGAATTTGTCGCCCCAGATGCCGGTCAAAAGCCCGATAAGCGAGAGCATTAGTGTGCCCATGACGGCAAAAAAGAGGGCAATCAGCGGGTGGAGAAGTGGCAGTGGGGTCAGCAAAGTCAAAACGCCATAGGAAAGTGCGCCAACCAGAAGGCCGCGCACCACGCCGCCGATGGCATAGCCGATGGTCAGTTCGGTCGGGCCAAGCGGGGACATCAGGACATCGACGATATTTTCCTGAATCTTGGAGAGGATCAATGAGGCCGCCGTGTTCATAAAGGCACTTTGTGCCATCGACATGACGATCAGGCCGGGGATCACGAAGGACAGGAAGGGGGTGTGGCCAATTTTTGCTTGCTGTGATCCCATGCCCATCGAGAAGACGGCATAGAAAAGGAGGGTC
>JAQUHK010000096.1 GCA_028683655.1 Alphaproteobacteria bacterium | reverse complement strand
CAGGATGAACCCCATGGCAATCAGAGCCAGAGGCCAGCCGACCGCATCCTTGAAATAATGGTTCGTGAAATACCCAACCGTAAAGAACAGGTGGAGGATGCCGACGAACAGAGCCGTGCGGCTTTTCGCGGCGACACTCACCCCGACAAGCGCGACGGAGAACAAGGGAAGAAGCCAACCATACGATTGGGTGCGAGAAGTAAAAAACGAAACGTCCAGAATATCAAAACTGGCAATCGCAATGGCAGAGCTGCTCATAAAATAGCCGAACGGCGTCATGGCGCGATAAGGTGTCTTGTCGATTCCCCATGCGATGCTTAATCCCGAAATACCCAGAACCATCGCGATCCATTCGCCGCCCATGCCGATATAAGCCAAAGCGGCTTGAACAAAAGCAACAAAGGCGAGGATAGCCAAGAATCCAAGATCGGTGCGTCTTTTCGACCAGAAAGAAAGCGCAAGCTGAATCGCCATAACACCGAAAACAGCCATCTCGCCCAGATAAAAGTTGCCGCCATGGGCATATTCGGCAAGATAAACAAAAAGCCCGCCGGTTTGCAGAAAAGCACCAATGGCTAAAAGCGGCGTAACCGCACGGGTCAAACGCACATCGCTGATTGCCAAAGTCCCCAGAACATAGGCGACAATGCCCGAGCCGAGCGACACAACCACACGCTCAAAGCTGGCCAAATTCCCCCATACCATGTTGGCATAAGTTCCAATGCCGCCCAGAATTAAGGCCGCGCCAAGATAAACTAAAAGGGTTTGCACCCGACCGCCCTTTTTATCAGAAGCAGTGGTAAGGCCTTCGCGAATATCTTCGGAACCGATCCCGTAACGCTGCATAAGCTGTAGAATCTGAACCAAAGCCTCGTCGCGTGTCGTGACAGTCTGGCTCATGGCTCGCTCCACCCCAAAACGTCAATCACGCGCCAATACGGTTCGCGGGTAGCCACAAGAATATTCCGTCCATTCTTGGAAATGAACAAGCCCCCACGTTGACGTCCGCCAAAAACATCCCGCGCTAGGCCACCATGAAAGCGATAAGAATCCACGACCGTATATCCGTCAGGAGCCGTATCCCCTTTATGGATCGTCATGGAAGCAAACGGTTCTGGCACAGGCATATCGACAAATTCCCCCTCGACCGCATTGTCGGGCATCGTCAGCTCTACCGTCTTCTTTTCCCCCGTTGTCGCATTCACGGCGACAAGTGTTGGATGGCTGGTTGCGGTATAGTTGCCTTCGGTTTTCTGTTTTTTGGCCCGAACCACAATGTGCCCATCCTTAACGCGCACCTCGAAAAAGCCGCGCCCGCCTGATGTCCCAAGATCAGAATACACGAGCGTATAAGCCGGATCAGCCACAGCCATCTCGGCAATCTTCTGTGATCCCCAGACAATCAGAATGAGAAGCAAGGGAAGAACGACCCCCGCCACAAGAGCCACATTATCCTTAAGTGTCTTGACAGTCACGTCGCCCCCTAAATGCTAAATGCCATAGGCCATATGCTACCTTATATCGGCAATTCCTTCGGCTTCTTGATTTGCGTCCACCACACGATGATAAGGTGCGAGACCATGACCGCCGAGAAGATCGAGGTGATGATGCCGATACTCAGCGTCACGGCAAAGCCCTTGATCGTGCCCGACCCAAAGGTGAAGAGCAGGAACGCGGCAATCAGCGTCGTGATATTGGCATCCATAATCGAAGACAAGGCGCGTTTATACCCAGCATCCAAAGCGGGAATGACAGCGCGGCCCAACCGCGACTCCTCACGCATACGCTCAAAGATCAGCACGTTGGCATCGACCGCCATACCGATGGTCAGCACGATCCCCGCGATACCGGGAAGCGTGAGCGTCGCCTGCAAAAATGATAGAGCCGCGAAGATCAAGGCCATATTAATCAGCAGCGCGATATTGGCGAAAATCCCGAACAGCCCATAACACACAACGACAGAGATCATCACCAAAACCATGCCGACGATGCAGGCATAGGTCCCTGCCTTAATCGAGTCCGCGCCAAGGCCCGGCCCGATGGTGCGTTCTTCAATCACCTTGATCGGCGCGGGCAGTGCGCCAGCACGAAGCAGCAACGCCAGATCATGGGCGGATTCAGTCGTGAAATGTCCCGAAATAATGCCGCTGCCCCCGAAAATAGGTTCACGGATCACCGGCGCACTAATAACCTTGCCGTCCAGCACGATCGCGAACAACCGCCCGACATTGGCCGCCGTCGCATCGCCGAAACGACGCGCCCCCTGTGCGGCGAAACGGAATGAAACACACGGAGCCCCGCCATTGTCAAACGACAGCTGCGCATCTTCCAGCGTATCCCCCGACACCATCACGCGTTTTTGAACAACCCAGCTGCGCCCCGCTTCCTCGGCTGACGGCAACCGCTCGGTCCCAACGGGAAGCCGCCCCTGCGGGTCAGCCGAAGCGGATTCATCCACCAAACGGAAAGACAACTTGGCCGTCTGGCCCAGCAGTTTCTTGATGCGGCCCGGATCGTCAAGCCCAGGAAGCTGGACCAGAATACGGGCGTCTCCCTGTTTCTGGATCGACGGTTCGCGCGTGCCCGTCTCATCGATGCGGCGGCGAACGATCTCGATGGACTGCTCCATAGCCGCCGATTCACGCGCCAGAATCTGCTCTTCTTTCATCTTGACAGTAAACACGCCATTCGTTTCGGCAATCGAAAGCTTCGGATCCGACTGGAGCAAGACCTCACGGGCTTTGTCGCTGTTCGCCGTGTCGGTCAGCTTGAACGTCAGCCCCTCATCGCGGAGCGCGAGATCGGTATAGCCCACCTTCTCCTTGCGTAAATCGGTGCGGGTCTGCTCAAGCAGTCCCTGCATCTGTTCGCCGATCACTTCCTTGACGTCCACCTCAAGCAAAAGATGCGAACCGCCGCGTAAATCAAGGCCCAGATTGACCGTTTGGGTCGGCATGAAGGACGGCAAATGCTTTTGCATCCACGCCACCGTCTCGGCCCCCAACACGTTGGGCAGCGCGTACAAAAGGCCCAGCACGCAAATAACGACAATCAGATTGGCTTTCCAGCGTTCAATATAAAGCATCCTACTACCCTTTGTTTTTCATAAGGCACGAGTTTCCTCGTCCAATCCTCTCGTCATAGCGGCGAAAACCGGTATCAATTCTCTATTTCCACCGGTCACCCCAGCAAAATCTATATCTTCACTTCTTCCACCTGTCATACCGGCGAAAGCCGGTATCCAGTCCCCAACCTTCCATTTAAGTCAAACGGTCAGGCTTCGATGAGTCTTATGCCGCGCAGACGCGCGGCCCCTGGATTCCGGCTTTCGCCGGAATGACTTGTTTTGCATAGGCCCACAGCAATTCTTCAAGTTCGGGCAATATAATCTTCTCTCCCGACAATCCAAATACACGCCCTGAACCAACCTCTATCTAGATTCCGGCTTTCGCCGGAATGACACTTAAGGGGTTAACCCAAGGGACAAATCATCCCAACTCGGATTAGCCTCTTCAATCAGTTTCACCTTCCAAGCGCGTTTCCATTCCTTGATGCATTTCTCACGAGAAATCGCATCATAAAAGCGATCATAACCCTCGTAATAAACCAGCATCTTAACCTGATAACGCGCCGTAAACCCTTTGACCGTCCCTTGCTTATGCTCTGCGACACGTCTGATAAGATCATTCGTTACGCCAGTGTATAAGGTTCCATTCTTTTTGCTCGCCAACATATAAACATAACCGCGAGCCATTATTCTCTGCCCCTTCCGTTGTCTGTGACCTCAAACAACATTTATCCTCACTACCCTCACTCGTCATACCGGCGAAAGCCGGTATCCAGTCACGCTGTTGGGCCCTTGCCTCACCGTCAACGTCAACGCACACACCCAAAACTCACGCTCTGCCCAACCCAGTGTCTAGATTTATGAGGACAACCTAAGCCTTCTTGTTCTTGTTTTCATTGGCCGGGTGTTCTTCGTCAGCTGGTCCGGCAATCGTGTCGCGCACGACTTTGACCTCGACGCCCTTGGCGATTTCGACAAAGACGTACAGCTCACCTTCGGTCTTGGTGATCGTCCCGACGAATCCGGCCTTGGTGATGATCTTGTCACCCTTTTTCAGCTCTTTGAGAACTTTATCATGCGCCTGCGCCTGCTTTTGCTGGGGACGGATCAAAAGAAAATAGAAAACCATAAAAATCAGGAAAAGCGGCGCAAACCGCATGAGCGTGCTTTGCGCCTCCGCCGCCGTGGCGGGCGCAACAACATCGGCGGCCATGGCCGGAGCGATGAAAAGACTGGCTAAATCAAACATAAGAGAATCCCTTAAAGGTTCGTGACTCGTCGGAGGGGACTATACCGCGCCCAGCGGATGGTGCAAGGGGGTTGGTAAGGAAGCATTTGGCATTTGGCATTTAAGGGGGGGGTTATTCTTCCTAAATGCCATATGCCATATGCTAAATGCTTAAGTCCCCCTTCTCCAACCTTCTAATCTCATCCCTCACCTTGGCCGCTTGCTCGAACTCCAGATTCCCCGCAGCTTCCTTCATCTGCCTTTCCAGCTTTTTGATATGGGTTTGCAGAGCCTTGCCAGTCAGCGTGGGCTTATCCCCTACTGTGACATGGTCGCCTCGCTCGTAAACCGAGGACAGGATGTCGCCGATTTGTTTCTTCACACTTTCGGGGGTAATGCCATGTTCGATGTTATAGGCTTGCTGCTTCTCGCGGCGGCGCGCGGTCTCATCCAGCGCAGCCTTCATGCTGCCCGTGATCTTGTCGGCATAGAGGATGGCGCGTCCCTCCACATTGCGCGAGGCGCGGCCAATAGTCTGGATCAGCGAAACGCGGGAGCGCAGATAGCCTTCCTTGTCGGCATCCAAAATCGCAACAAGCCCGCATTCGGGAATATCCAGCCCCTCGCGCAGCAGGTTGATCCCGACCAGCACATCGAACACACCAAGGCGCAGGTCGCGAATGATCTCGATCCGCTCTAGCGTATCCACATCCGAGTGGATATAGCGCACCTTCACGCCCGCCTCGCCCATATAATCCGTCAGAGCCTCGGCCATCTTTTTCGTCAGCGTGGTGACCAGAACGCGCATGCCTTTGGCCGTCACCTCCCGCACTTCGGCCAGCAAATCATCCACCTGTTTTTCGGTCGGGCGAATCAGGACGGGCGGGTCAATCAGGCCCGTGGGGCGCACGATCTGTTCGGTGAAAACGCCGTGCGTCTGCTCCAACTCCCACGCACTTGGCGTGGCAGAAACGAAAATCGTCTGCGGGCGCATCGCGTCCCATTCCTCGAACTTCAGGGGCCGGTTATCGACACAGGACGGCAGGCGAAACCCGAAGGTGGACAGCGTCGTCTTGCGCTGGAAATCGCCGCGATACATGGCGTTAAGCTGTGGGATCATGTTGTGGCTTTCATCCACGAACAGCAGCATGTTCTCTGGCAAATACTCAAACAACGTCGGCGGCGGCTCGCCCGCTGCGCGGCCCGTCAGATAGCGCGAGTAATTCTCGATCCCCGCGCAGCTTCCCGTCGCGAGCATCATCTCCATATCAAATGTGATGCGCTCGCGCAGCCGTTGCTCCTCAACGAGTTTGCCTTGCGCGAGCAGCTCTTCAAGACGAGGCTTCAAATCCGCCTTGATCCGCGCCACCGCTTGCTCAATCGTGAATTGCGGCACGACATAATGGCTGTTGGCATAAAGCTTGATCCCGTCCAGCTCTTTGCCCTTCTCGCCCGTCAGCGGATCAATCTCGATGATCTTCTCGATCTCGTCGCCGAACAAAGACAGCCGCCATGCGCGATCTTCCATGTGAGCGGGAAACACTTCGACCGTGTCGCCTTTCACGCGGAAATCGCCGCGCGAAAAGCCAATGTCATTGCGTTTATATTGAAGCTGCACGAACGCGGCGAGCATCTCTTCACGCGGCACCGTCTGTCCCTTTTGCAAGGCCAGCACCATATCCTGATACGTCTCGACCGAGCCAATGCCGTAAATGCACGACACCGAAGCCACCAGAATCACGTCGTCGCGCTCAAGCAACGCCCGCGTCGCGGCGTGGCGCATCCGGTCGATCTGCTCGTTAATCATCGACTCTTTTTCGATATAGGTATCGGTCTTGGGCACATAGGCTTCGGGCTGGTAATAGTCGTAATAGCTGACGAAATACTCCACCGCATTGTCGGGGAAGAAGCTTTTCATCTCGCCGTAAAGCTGCGCCGCCAGCGTCTTGTTGGGGGCCAGCACCAGTGCAGGACGCTGCAACCGCTGGATCACCTGCGCCATCGTGAAGGTTTTACCAGAGCCCGTAACGCCCAGTAAAACCTGATCCCGTGCGCCGCCCTCAAGCCCCGCGCACAGCTCCGCAATCGCCGCTGGCTGATCACCAGCGGGCTGATAATCGGAAACAAGCGTAAACCCTCGCCCCGCCTCGGGACGATAGTCCGGCTTTTTCACATCGGCAAAAATCGGGAAGACCATAGGGAAATCCTAAACCAACCGCTCACACCAGACAACCCATCACTATCCAAGCTAATCTGGCTTGACCTCAACGACTGCTTTTTCTTTTGCCAAGCGCGCGAAACCAAGCGTCGCGAGAAGGTTGGAATAATCATCGGTCCACGAACGCAAAGAAGGATCAACCGTTATGGGCTTCCATCCATCCTTCGACGCGAGCGCGGCAAGGTCCTTCGGCTCTCTTGAAACAGCCGCGACGATAGAAGCAGTATAAGGCAGTTTGGTGGCCTCAATCTCGCCCGCAGACGATAGCCGCACAAGGGAAGTGAGTCCCAGCTCACGCGCCATCGCCGTGACAACAGGAGCCAAATCGAAATAGCGATTACTGAGATGCAGCACCAAGATGCCATCCTCGGCAAGCTTGCTGAGGTACAGGTTCATCGCCTCCTTCGTCAACAAATGCAGGGGGATAACATCCGAAGAAAAAGCATCCAGAACGATCACATCATAAATGCCATCGGGTGCCTTGCCGATTTCAAGCCTGCCATCCCCTATAATAATATCATAAGGGCGACCACATCCCGTAATATAGGAAAACAGCGCGGGATCGCTGGCAACTTTAACGACGACGGGATCAATTTCATAGAAAGTATAGTGCCATTTATCCGTGCCGTAACAGGCAAGGCTTCCCGTGCCAAGGCCAATCACGCCGACTTTGGCATCAGGCTTCCGTGCTTCAAGTGATAACAAAACCTCTCCCATGCCGCCAAAGTGGGAATAGTAGCTAAGCGGCTCAAGCTTCTGGGCCGGATCCAATGCCTGAACGCCATGAACCGTAGTCCCATGCTCAAGCATGCGAACGCCCTTGTCCTGTATATCCCGCACACGCACAACACCAAAGAAACTGCGCTCTAAGTAAAGCAATGAAGAGGAAGAGCCTATCGTCACCAACAAAAATACGGCGACGCCACCGGCATAAGAAACAGAGTCATGGCGCACAGCAAACAAAAACAAGACACCAAGAACCAAGAACGCTTTGAAGACAAAATCCTCTAAAACGGTTGAAACATTCCCGTCTCCGCCTAAAAAATACCATGCCATAACGGCCAAAACGATCAAGCCAACAGAGAATACGAACAAAGACTCTTGCAAGGAGACAGCCTGCCGAGACTTAGGTCGCAACAAACAAACCAGCACAAGACCTATCGGATATTCATAAACATCGTTGAAGGCGAAGGGAGCAACGAGAACATTAAACGCACCGCCCAAAACGCCGCCAAAAGATAGGGCAAGGTAAAAGGCTGTCAAAAAGCGCGGCGGCGGGCGCAGGCGCATCAACTCGAAATGACAAACCAACGCACAAACAAAGAAAACGGCCAGATGAAGCAGCAAAACAAAAAACGAATTTGACCCGGTCCGGCCCAAAGTGGACACAAACGTAATACATAGAAGGATGACAAGAAATGGCTGAAGCCACTCGACAAAACGGCTGGACAAAACAGGCTTTGATGAAAAAGCGATAATAAATGTCACCAGATAAAGGGCGAGAGGCACAATCCACATCAGCGGGATGGCGGCTATATCTGTTGAAATAAAGCTCGTGACACTGAGCATCAAACTGGACGGAACAGCGGCCAAAAGGACCCACATCAACAAACGCTTTGCCCCTATTACCTGTGTTTCGGCCTTGTCAGAGGGCGCAGTTTCTATGGGCGCGCAGGGCACCACCTCCACCGGCCGCCCGAACCGCCGCGCAAGCGCAGCCGACAACCCGACCAAGACAACCAGAACAAAGAAACCGCTGCT
>JAQUHK010000008.1 GCA_028683655.1 Alphaproteobacteria bacterium | reverse complement strand
CCATATCATCCAGAATGTCGATGCTGCTTTCTGTTCGCTCAAGACATGCAAATTCTCAAGCGTTTCTTTATGTGGTGGTGAAATGCCTCTGGCTGGCGAAATGCAGGTCGATACGCGCAAAAAGATCGCCGTGCCGCCCGAGCTTCTGGTTGCCTCCAAGGCGTCCCGTTTTACCGATCCGTGGTTTGAAGCGGCGTGCGTGATGTCTGGTGACGATCCGGAGCTTCGTGTCGTGAATACAGCGGGGATGTCGTGTAACGATTTCCCGTGTCAGGCGGGCACGTTGGATGTGTGCGGCGAAAAGGTCGCTCTTTCGCGCGATGCCGCGCTTGGCGAAAGCTTGCAGGTTATGACCGAAGGGAACCATCCTGTAACGGTTCAGTGTTTGGCATCTGGTGGCAACAGGCCTACTTATATGGTAACCGACGCCACAAACGTCCCATCGTGCAGGCAAGGCGCAACGGAGAAGTGAATGGCAGAGAACAAATATCTTAAACCAATGCTCGATACGGGGTCCCCCCGTGTCTTTAATTGCAATGAGCTGACTCATCGCGTTCTGGCCAATAATCCCGAGGCCAAGCTGTTTTTTGAGACGAAAGCATTGAATGCGCTTGTGCTGATCAAGGATGCTGTTCCCGAAGATGATCGTCGGGGCGGGGCACCTTCCGTTGGAACCAAGCTGTATTTTCCGTTCAATGAAGATAACATTTACGAAGGCGGACGCACAATCTTCTATCACGAAAAGGGCGTTGAAGGATCAATCAAGGAGTATTGTGGCGAAGGAGCGTTGACGCCGGAGGCACTGGCTGCTGATATGCGGGTCATCTCTATTCTCAACCACGTGCCGTCACTTGACCCGTTTTTGATGAAAGACGTGTTCGTGCGCGAAGGGATTACTGTTGATGAAGCCTATTTCGAGGTGAGTGACGAGACGTGGGCCGAGATTGAATCCTTCATGCTGCAAAAGTTCGAGCCGCTTATTCTTGCGGCCTTTCCAGATGCTAAGTCATCCTCGGATGAGAAGGCGCGTCAACTGATCGATAAGATTTGGGAAGCCAAAGACCTTGATGCTTTGATGCCGTTGATTCTGGCCTTTCGTTTACCGAAGGAACGTGCGCTAGATATTTTCGCTGCATGGAAGGGTATCGTTTATTACTCTTATCAGTATGTTTGTGAACAGACGCGGTTTGTCGAACTTATCAAATGGATTGCCGAGAATGAGGCTCCTGTCGTCGGGGTGACGGCGGCGGAAACCAAGGAAGTTCAAGCCCTGTTTAAACAGGTCAGGGATCAATTGCGCCTTGAATGGCAGAAGACGGACAAGATTGTCCAGACCTATCAGTCCAGTTATGACAAGATGTTCATGGAAAAAAGCTCGTCGGCCGATTTTCTTGCATTCTTAAAAGACAGTGACAAGATTTATTGGGAGATTGGCAACAGTCTTGGCAAGGTCAATCACGCGACCTATTGCTGGGACGTGATGTCGTCGCGGTTCAAGGACCGTAAGGTTCCTTGGCAAAACAGGCAGGAAATCGCCCGCCTGCTAGCCAAGGTCATGGAGCCTGATAAGAAATCGGCCACGGCGATGAGCTGGTAAAACAAGCCGGAAAATCAGGATTTCTTTGTGTCGAAGGCTTGTTGCCAGACAGGCAGGAAGTCATCTCGCATAACCGTTTCCCATGTTGCGATATGATCACGGGCATAGGTTTTGGCGGCCTCGCGCATGGCAGCGATACGCGCAGGATTGTGGACGAGAGTGCTCAGTGCCGCCGACCAACCCTCGCCTTGGCCGTAAACGATGCTGAGTGCAGGGTGAGCTTCCGGCACCAGATCGGCGATTCCGCTCTTGGCCGAGACGGCGACAGGCAGACCGGATGACAGGGCTTCAAGGATCACCTGACTGCGGATTTCAATTTCAGAGCAAAGCGCGAGCGTATCGGCACTGGCCAGAACATCGGCTAGCGCGTCAGGCTCGACAAAACCGGCAACGGTGACATGGTCGCCAAGTCGCGCCCGCAGGTCTTTGTCGGCGGGGCCGATGCCTGCCGTGAACAAATGGACGGGGAGGCCTTGTTTGACCATGTCTTCCATGGCTTCAATGAGGGTATAGATGTTTTTACCGACATCCAGCCGTCCGATAAAGACGATTAAAAACCGGCCAGCCGGAATGGTGTGAAGGGCTTCGATTTTTTGTCGGTCGGCCTTTGCAGCAGAAAAGCGCTCCTTGTCCACGACGACGCCCATGGCGTGGGCATGCTGTTTGCCGATTGTCTCTTCGACCAAAGCCAGATCCTCGGGCCGGATATAGAGAGCTTCGCTGCAACAGTTCAGGTGCGCGCGTAGCCGACGGAGCATCTTTTGCTCCTGTTTCTCAGGCAGCTTGCATGTGTCGTTCAGGAAACGGGATAGCCATGACTCGTGGAAAAGTGAGTTGATCGTTTTGCGCGTAAAGACGTTCGAATAGGAAACGGTGTCCGTATGGAACGAGGTCACGAGCGGAATGGCGTGTTTTTTTGAGATTTTTTCCGCCGTGCGCGAGAAGGCAAAGAAGCCATCGGTCGTGTGGATGACATCGAAAGCGGCAAGCTCTTTGGCTAAAGCGGGATGATAGGGGGCCAGATCCGTATTGTCGGGGATATAAGGCAGGATCGCGCGCAGTCGCGCCGTGCTGAAAACAGGGGGCAGGTGACGAAAACGCACGTGGGGGGAGAGTTCTTCCATGGGCTGGTTGCCGGAGAAGAAGACCGTGAGGTCAATTGGCCTATCGGACTTGGCCACCGCCTTAGCGCGGTATTCCCATCCGCGCACATGGCCGCCGGAAACAGCACAACGGGGAAGGTCGACCAGAGCGGCCACTTTGAGGGGGCGGGACAACGGCATGGGAATAAGGCCTTAAATCATCAACGAAACGACGCAGCTGGATTCGTTGTATAATGAATGAAGCATGGGATCAATGGTGAGGGTATAAGGTCAAGGAAATACAAAGGTATGAATTGGTTCTGTTCGTTTTTTTCTCTAGCCTGTTTACTTCTTAACCGTAACGTGTATCATTTAATTCCCTCTGCTGCCGATGGCAATCCGCACTCCTCTTTAGGTTCTTGCATGACATTTTCTTTCTGTCGTTCCCGAACGGCTCTGCTTCTACTCGCCGCGCCGTTGTTTTGTGTGTCGCAACAGGTTCAGGCGGCCTCCGTGCCTGATGCTGGAGCCTTGTTACACCAGTTCCAACAGATCGCGCCGCCTCTTGCGCCCAAGCTTGCGCCGCCCCCGCCCGTCAGGGAGGAGCCTACGCTGCCACCGACGAATCCCGATCTGAAGATTCATGTCGAAGATTTCGAGATCGAGTCGCACCTTTTTCCGCAAGAGGTTTTGAAGGGGCTTATTCAGGATTCGATAGGCAAGGATTTGACCTTTGCTGAGCTTCAGGAATTAGCCCGCAAGATCGGCGACTATTATCGCGATCACAATTATTTGGCGCGGGCTGTTTTACCTCGGCAAACGATCAAAAACGGCATTATCCGTATTGTCGTGCTGGAAAGCACGCTGGGACAGATCAAGATCGATTCAGCCCCTAATGCACGGGCCGATGCGGGGCTTGCCCGCGATGTTGTGGCGGCTAGTGCTCAGCCTGGTAAGCCGCTGCGTCCCGATGAATTGCGCGAGGGCGTGGCGCGGCTGAATGAAATTCCGGGAATCACAGCGGCGGCTGAGCTAGAAGCTGGCTCCAACGAGCGCGAGACGGATGCTGTTGTTAAGGTGACCGACAAAAATCTGCTCAGTGCTTCGGTTCAGGAAAACAATGAAAGTTCGCGGTCGGTTGGTGTATGGCGCACGATTGCCGTCGGCACCATGAGCAACGCAACGGGGATCGGCGACCAGACGTCGCTGCTGCTCGTCAAAAGCTTGGACAGTACCTATGGTCGTTTGGCCATGAGTGCGCCGGTTCATGCCTCTGGCCTCACGCTGGGCGTTAATACGTCGGCGATGACCTACGATGTCGATGAGGATTTCAGCGCGACCAAGCAGGATGGCTATGCTTATACCGGCGGGCTGAACGCGCTCTATGCGCTTCTGCGCGGAGCGGATCACAGCGTTAATCTGACGGCCTCATATGATTACAAGCGTCTTGAGAATTCTGTTCTGGATTTGAATAGTAGTTCAAAGGAAATTCATGTTGGCAGTTTGGGGGCGTCTGCTACGCTCGCCGATCACGTCCTGACGGGGGGCACGACAATTGTGAATGCTTCCATGACGACGGGGCGTTTGAACCTGCATGGCAACGAGTCCAACTATGCGCAAGATCAAGCAAGTCTAGAAACCAATGGGGTTTATGGCAAGGTTAACCTTGCAGCCTCGCGGCTTCAGGGGCTTGACACGATCAATCAGTTGTTTGTTTCTGCCAGTGCCCAGCTTGCGCCCCAGAATCTGGATTCATCCGAGCAGATGTCGCTGGGCGGGCCGGAAGGCGTGCGGGCCTATCCTGTGAATGAAGCCATGGGGGATCAAGGGTTCCTCGGGCGTGTTGAGTTGCGGCATAATCTGTTGGATTGGCTTCAATTGTACGACTTTTATGACGTGGGATGGATCGAGCAGCATCAACGGACGTGGGGAGGCTGGAACGCCGGCTCCGATGTGCCGAACGATTATTGGCTGCATGGCGCGGGTATTGGCGTGGCCGTTCATCCGCTGGATTATGCCCAGATCAACGCAACGGTTGCCCATACCATCGGTGACAATGCGGGGCAGATCGATAGTAAAGACAGTGACGGCTATGACGAAAATTTCCGTTTCTGGGTCCGGGCAAGTTTGACCTTCTGAACTATCGCTCTTGGAGTTTACTTCCCTTTTTCCCTTTCTACCGTTTTTCTATCGAGGCTTCAGCCCATGCCTATTCGCACCCCAAAGAAACACCGTCTCGTTCTTCCCTGTACTTTGGCGAGCGTCCTTCTGATGCTTAATGGCACGGCGGCTATGGCTGCCGTCGATGCCAACACGCTGCCGAGTGGCGCAAGTGTGGCCTCGGGGGCTGTCGCGATCGCGCAGCAGGGCGCGAAGATGGAGATCACCCAAAGCTCGCAAAACGCGATCATCAACTGGCAGAGCTTTGATGTGGGCACTAACGCGCAGGTCAACTTTACGCAGCCGAATGCGGAATCGATTGCGCTTAACCGAGTCTTGTCGTCTGTGCCGTCAACCATTGACGGGCGGATCACGGCCAATGGTCAGGTCTGGCTGATCAATCCGGCGGGCATTGTGTTTGGGGCAGGGGCTGTTGTGAATGCAGCGGGCGTTGTCGCCTCGACCATGGATATCACGGATCAGGATTTTCTGGCTGGCGCGTACACGTTCAAGCGAAACAACTCGACTGGCGTGATTGTGAATGGTGGCACGATCACGGCTGCGGATAAAGGCTATATCGCTTTGCTTGCGCCAGAGCTGCGCAATGAAGGTATCCTGAAGGCCCGTCTGGGCACGATTGTGCTCGCGGCCGGCGAAACGGTCGTGATGGCGATTTCTCAGGATGCCGATCGCATGTTAACGATCAAGGTCGATCCGGCTCAGGTCAAGACGCTAATCGAGAACAAGGCTATTGTGTTGGCCCCTGGTGGCACCGTTCTGTTGTCGGCCAAGGCGGCTGACCAGCTTTTGGGCGCGACGATCAAGAATACAGGCCTGATCGAGGCGGCGGGCGTGACAGAGAAGGGCGGCACGATTCAACTTGTTGGGGCCGATGAAATCGACAATGAAGGCACGCTGGATGCCAGGGGAACGTCTGGTGGATCGATCACGGTTGCTGCGGCCTCCACAGGTAAGACGACGATTGCCGGAACGGTCAAGGTTTCTGGCACAACCGGCAAGGGCGGCAAGGTCGTTGCAACGGGCAAAAGCGTTACGGTTGCGGAGAATACCAAGATCGACGCTACGGGCGCAACTGGTGGTGGCGAGATTGACGTCGGCGGCAGCTGGGAGGGTAAGGACTCCACGATTCAAGAATCAATCTTCACACGAGTCGCGGCCTCTGCCGTTTTGGATGCCAGCGCGCTTGATGACGGGGATGGTGGTACGGTTGTGGTCCGATCCGACATCTCGAATGAAAACGGCGTGACGCTTGCCTATGGCACGTTCTTGGCGATGGGCGGAGCGAATGGCGGCAATGGGGGAAGGATCGAAACATCGGGCCATTACTTTGAAACGACCGGAGCCACAGGCAGCGCGTCTGCGCCAAACGGCGTCGCGGGTATGTGGCTCTTCGATCCGTATAACGTCACGATCAATGCTGTTTCCGATACCAATGGAAGCTTCAGTTCCGGCACATGGACGCCGACGGGGACCTCGACCCTTCTGGCTTCGTCCATTGAGAGCCTTTTGAATGCGGGAACCAGTGTTACGGTGACAACGGGTTCCGGTGGTTCTGATCTGGGCGATATTATCATTAATAGCGCGATCACCAAATCCGCAGGGGCCGATACCTCGCTAACCTTGCGTGCCGTTGATAATGTGACCTTGAATTCGGACATCACGAGCTCCAGCGGTGCCTTGAATTTGAACCTGTTTGCCGACAGCGATCATAACGGATCGGGCATTGTCCTTCTGTACAACGATCTGGATACGAACGGGGGCTCGCTTGTTATTGGTGACGGCACACGGATCACGCTTAACGGTGTTGCCAATACGCTTGTCGGTGGCGATCTGTACGTTGGCGGCAGCAGTGCTCAGACCATCATGACGAACGGCGGTGCTGTGAATGTGAATGGACAGGTCTTGATTGCCAATCCAAACGGGCTGTCGATTGACACAAACGGTGGCAACGTGACGTTCGCCGGTCTTGTCGATTCAGGCAATTCCTATGCGCTCGTTTCAAGTAACGCGATCAGCTGGGCGAGTGCGCTTTCTGCTGCCGCTAGCTGTACTGTTGGTGGTGGAACCCCGACCTGCGGTGCCGATCCGGGGGATACCTATCTGGCAACGGTCACCTCACGGCTTGAGAATGCCGTTGTGACGATGACCACCTATGTCAGTAACAATTTCCAAGCCGCCTGGCTGGCCGGAAAACGCGTCGTTGGTATAGGCACTAACTCTTCCTGGCGGTGGGCTGCCGGCCCTGAAGGGCTTCAAGATAGTGGCAACGGCCTTGCCTTCTTTACACAAAATGGCACTGATTTCGTGAATGGTATCAGCGGGACTGCGATCAACGGTGCTTATACGAATTGGAACGCCAGTGAACCGAATAATTCGGGTGGCACCGGTTTGGCCGATCCCGCAGAAACGGTTTTGCAGACGCTGGGCTCAAGCGGTCGCTGGAACGATCTCTCTGGAGATGGTACGGCCTCGGTCAATTACTATGTTAAAGAAACCAATCTGGCTGACTCGCCGCTCTCGATTGATGCGGGAAGCGGTGTTGTCACCTTTGCTGGATCCGTAGGTGTAAACAAGGCTTTAAGCTCTTTGTCGGTTACCGCAGGCACAACCGCGATCAATGGCGGAGCCATTACGACGGACGCGGCACAAACCTATAACAGTCCCCTGACCCTTGGAAGAGCGATAACGACGCTGACCGTAAAGTCTGGCAATTTTACAACCAATGCCAGCCAGTCGATCAGTAATGCCACCGGATCAGCCGCAACCCTCAATGTGGTTGCCAGCAATAATATCGCGCTGGGAGCCGGAACCGATATAGGCTCCAGCGCAGGGGCACTTTCTGTCAGCTTACTCTCGCAGGGCGGCCTTATTGACTTCGGCAACAATGTAACCATCGATAATAACGGCGGCACCACGACGATTGAAGCCGATGACATTACATTTGGCGCAGGTGCAAGCCTTGAAGGGGCCGGCACCGGCTCGCTGGTTGTCAAACCGCACAGCGCAGCGCGGACGCTTGGTATCGGGACTGGAGCTGTCGGCGCGCAAAATATTTCGGACAGCTTCCTAACCGATTTGATCGCACCCTCTTCTTTTTCGAAAGTGACTTTTGGCGGCGCGACTACGGGCACAATCAATATCGCTGGATCGCATAGCCTTTCCAATTCGACAACTTTCGAGACAGCAGGCGATGTTATTTTCGCCAGCGACGCAGACCTTGATCTGGCCTCCGGCACGCTGGGTATCAAGCTCGATGGCGCAGGATCGGCGACTGAGGATAACGCAACGGTTCTGACGGCGGGCTCCGTTGTCCTGCAGGGCGGTAGTGGCACCTTTACGCTGGATAATGGCACGAACACGTTTGGGACCGTCGCGGCCAATGCAAGTACGCTGACGCTTGTCAACCAAGGCGGTCTTGCCGTCGGTACGGTCGATGGGATGAATGGCGTGACGACGGCTACGGACGTTACTTTGCGTGTCGTTGGTGCGAGTGCAGATGTGATGCTTAACAAACCGGTCACGACGACGAATGGCACGATCCTAATCAGGGCAGGGCGCACTTTCATCAACAGCAATGCAAGCAACACAGGACTTGTTGCAGGGGGTGGTAATCCTTATTACGTTTATGCCAGCACGCCTGTCGGGGGAACGCGCGGTATGACGACGGCGTCCAAGCACTATAATCAGGCTTATACAGGGGGCACGCCTGTCTATGCGGCGGCAGGGAACTGGTTCTTCTATGAAATCGCGCCGACGCTCAGTGTCAGCCCGGCGACAACCTCGATTGTCTATGGTAGTGCCGATCCGACAGTTGGTCTTGCCTATACGGGCTTTATTGACGGGGATATAGCGGGGACATCGGGGATAACCGGCGCGGCGACCATCAGCATCGCCGCTGCGAATACAAGCCATGCCGGTTATCGATCGGCTGGAACCTATACGACGACCTTGAGTGCGATCGGCTCCTTGGCGAGCAGCCTTGGCTATGCCATCGCACTGGCCAGCGATCCGACATCGACCCTCAGCGTTACGCCCAAGCAGCTGACACTTGGCAGCTTTACCGTCGCGAACAAGATCTATGACGGCACCGCACTGGCGACGATCCTGACGGGCAACACGCTGACCGGTATTCTGGCTGGCGACGAAAGTTATCTGACGCTGTTGGGTGGTACGGCGGCATTTGACACGAAAAATGTTGGCACAGGTAAAACAGTGTCCGCAACTGCTGTGACGCTTACGGGCGAGGAAGCGACCAATTATGAGGTTTCAACCGCCGGTCTGACCACGACGGCCAATATCACGCCCGCGACGCTGAACTATACGGCGGATCGGGTTTCGGTTTACACGGGCGCGAGCATGCCGACGCTTTCGGGCATGCTTGTCGGCCTTGTAGGCGGCGATACGCTGGGCAGCGCGACCTCTGGTACGTCCAGCTGGACCACGACACTGGCTGACACAACCCGATCTGGAGTGTATGGCATCACCGGCTCCGGTCTGTCGGCCACGAACTATATCTTTGCGCAGGCGGCGGGTAATGCCTCGGCGTTGATTATCCTTGAGCAGCCAAAGGAACCCACCGTCGTTCAGCCGACTGTGATCACGCAAAACGCGCCAACGATCCCGACGGGGCCAACTGGTGGTGGTACAACGAGTGGTGTTACAATACCGGAGACCAGCATTAACAGCGGTGGTGTTGTCGACTCCGCCCCGCCACAACCGCAGCAGCAGCCTCATGCTGGTCAACAACAGTCCACGCAGCAATCCTCTGGCATGGCCCTGCAAACCACACCAACCGAGCAGAGCAGCAACGTCGTTCTGACCGTCGCACCGACGCAACGTGGGGTTTCAGGCGGTGTCCCGGTATCCTCTATCGTCGCGACGGTGACGGGCGATGCCACAGGCTTTCGCTTCGCGCTGCCGACCCCAGTTGTAGAACATGTGGTTGGAGCCACCAGCGGCTTCGCCACCCAAGCCCAGCTGCTGAACGGTCAGGCACTTCCGTCGTGGCTCTCCTACGATCCCTCGACCCAAGCCTTCTCCTCGGCCAACGTCCCCACAGGCGCACTCCCCCTCAAAGTCCGCGTCCTCTTCACCGACCCAAGCGGTAAAGCCGCCCCGAAGATGCTAGAGGTCACGATTACGAAATAGGGGGGAGTCGGGGGAGAGCCTGTTATTTGTTGGCTTTGGATATCGTTGTTCTGAGTGTTGTACGCTTGGAGGAAGTTTTTTCAATATGTAAAGTGAAGAAACATATAGCCGAATGAGATAGGGTAAACGACTAGTTGTCATCCCTTCGCGATGAAGCCCTCAAGGTCAGATGCCGCTTCGCGGTAGTACGTTGTGTATTCCGCTGCGCCAGCATCGCTTTCTGTCTTTGCAATCCACGCCTCAAGAACGGGGTGTTGTTTGATCGCAAAAGCTTCCAGACTCATGCGTTGGTCCGTTCGTAGAAAGGACGACAAGCTTACGATAACGCGGCCCGCGATCCTGCTTTGTGCGGCTTTCATGACCCGGCCTTGTATGGACGGGACAAACTTCAGAAGCCTGTCAACATAAGCGCGGAGGGCAGGGGCATCGTCTAGCAAGGACGCACGTTCCGCCTTAAAGGCGGAGGGATCGACGATGCGCTTATCCCGATAAACGACGGGGGCAGTAGGGCCGGTATCACAGCCCCACCCCTTGCGAGGTACAAGCAAATCCATTTGATGTGCTTCGTCGCGATAGGGATAGAAGGGCATGGTCCGACAGCGCATGGGTTTTGCGCGGTGAATGGCGCAAAGGTTGTCGTCTGTCAGCGCGGGGCAGGCGCAAGAGGCCGGTATATAGGCGATCGGCATCATCGAGAGCGCGATTTTCTGTCGTGAGGGAAGCTGAAAGACTGTGCCCAGGTGCGTCGTTACTTTATAGTGTCGCTCACTCGGCTTGACGGGCGTCAGGGCTATTGCCAAAGGAAACTTGTCCGCATGAGCCAAGGCCTCGTCAAGCGAAAGCGGAAGCCAACCGTAACAGCATTTCCCGCACGCGGTGCAAGCGAAGCGTTGTTCAGACATACTGGCTCCTGTTCAGCTGCCACAACACTTCTTGAACTTTTTGCCCGACCCACAGGGACACGAGGCATTCCGTCCGGTTTGTGCGACCCTGATGGGATCTTTCTTTTGGTTTAGGGTACTGTTTTCGTAAAACCAGCATCCCTTGATTTTTTCGAAAAAAGCCGTTTCGCGTTGTTCGTAATCTTCTCCCTTATGCGTCATACGGAAGGTTAGTTCAACCACTCCTGTTTCATCTTCTGGCCCGCTGCTCTCGGTCCGGTGGATTTCAAGCCCGTTCCACGTCGAATCCTTCAAGAACCGTTCGGTGTCTTGACGGCTGAATTCAGCTTTGGCGCGACCAACGCTGCTTTTTTCAATAAACTCGATCTTGCCCAAGACATGCGCGCTGTATCTGGCCCTGACCAGAGATTCCGGCGTTGACGGTGCCATGCCGTCGAGCAACGGCTTACAGCACAAATTCAGATCCTTCCCAGACCCACACGGACAAAGAGACATAGCTAACCTTGTTATAGTTGTTTCGACCAGTCCAGAACGTAGAGCCAAAACGCACGCTCAGCCACTTCAAAAAGCAGCCTGCCATTCACAACCTCTATCTCTTCAAGGAAGAGCTCAAAGCGTTCCTGATGACCAAAAACAAAAGCCGCAACGCCATCAAGAAAGAAGGCCTGATCGAGCTGTTTATGCGCTTTCTTGCCCAGCTGGAAGGCACGGGGTTCGATCTGTTTCAAACACTTGGCAAAACGTTGAAATCATGGGGAACAGAAATCTTGCGCATGTTCACCGTGCCTTACTCAAACGGCCCAACCGAAGGCTTTCATCGCAAAATGAAACTCATCCAGCGAAGGGCTTACGGCTTCAGGAACTTCGAGAATTACAGACTGCGTGTGATTGTTTTGTGTGGCCACCTCAAAGAGGCCCCGCTATGATAACCTCAACCCCTTGCCCCATCCTTTGGGGTAGAGCCGATTGTTTTGTGTGGCCACCTCAAAGAGGCCTCGCTATGATAACCTCAACCCCTTGCCCCATCCTTTGGGGTAGAGCCCACTAATCCAGAATGGCGTCCCCTAGTTGACGCAGTTAGAACGCATCATATACAAGACATCTTGAATCTCAACAAGATTCTGCCTCCCACGCTCGGATAGCCTTTCAAGGCGGCCTTGGCCATGCCTTTAACCGAATACGGGAAAAACAAGAGCGAAAATTCTAGGATGTATGTTGAAACAGCCTCTTTCGAAGCCATAAAGCTACACCTACCAAACTTATTAGTACAGGAACCTCGACAAGCGGGCCGATTACAGCGGCAAAGGCAATGGGGGATGCAAGACCGAAGGCTGCGATGGCAACGGCTATGGCCAGCTCAAAGTTATTGCTGGCCGCTGTGAAAGCGGCGGCGGTTGTTTTGCCGTAGGTTGCGCCGATCATTTTGCCCATTACAAAACTGACCACAAACATCACGACAAAATACACCGTCAAAGGAATGGCGATGCGAACCACATCCATCGGCAGCTTCATGACCATGTCGCCTTTGAGAGAGAACATGGCTACGATGGTGAACAGAAGTGCGATTAACGTTATAGGATTGACCTTGGGCAGAAACTTCGTCTGAAACCAATCATGTCCCTTTGTTTTTATGAGCACCTTGCGAGAGACAAAGCCGCCGATAAAGGGTATGCCGAGATAGATGAACACGCTTTCAGCGATAGTCTGAAAGCTGACATCGACCATCCGGCCCTCCATCCCTACAAGCTGCGGCAGGACGGAAAGGAAAAACCACGCATATACGCTGAAGAACAGAAGCTGAAACACGCTGTTAAAGGCGACAAGCGCGGCGGCGTATTGGTTATCGCCTTCCGCAAGCTGGTTCCAGACAATCACCATAGCGATACAGCGCGCAAGACCGATCAGCACAAGACCCGTCATATATTCCGGTTGGTCGTGCAGGAAGAACGCGGCAAGACCAAACATCAAAACGGGGCCAATGATCCAGTTCTGAACGAGCGAGAGGAGAAGGATTTTCCAATCCTTGAACACGACGGGAAGCTCTTCATATTTCACCCGTGCCAATGGCGGATACATCATCAGGATAAGGCCGATGGCAATCGGGATATTGGTCGTGCCGACGGACAGGCTGTTGAGAAACGCGGGGGCATTCGGAGAAAATGCACCTATAGAGACGCCGACTGCCATGGCCAAAAATATCCAAAGCGTCAGGAAACGGTCGAGGAAAGAAAGGCGTTTGGCTGATGGCTGTGACATGAGATTTCCTTTCAGGTGAATGATACCCCGAACACCAAGGTCAGGCAGTAATAGATACCGACAGCAATAAAAATGCCGCCCGTGATCTTACGCGCCCAATGTTCGAAATGGACGATGCGGTCATAAGCCTTACCAACTTTCTTCGCGCCCATTGCGATGAG
The DNA here is from genome assembly GCA_028683655.1 of Alphaproteobacteria bacterium. Classification (GTDB taxonomy): domain Bacteria; phylum Pseudomonadota; class Alphaproteobacteria; order UBA9219; family UBA9219; genus UBA8914. The sequence goes on along the minus strand of JAQUHK010000008.1, from coordinate 20,093 downwards.
AACGGCAAAGAGCAAGACGGGCAGACCTGTGGCGATACCATAAATAGTCGGCAGAGCAAGGCCAGATTCCTGTTTGAGCGCTAAGGGGATCAAGCTGCCAAAGAACAAAGCCGCCGAGGTTGGGCAAAAGGATAAGGCAAAGACGATGCCGAGTAAGCCCGCACCCCAGAAGCCCATATGCTCCAGTTTTTTACGAAGGCCGTCGCCTATGCCGCCATTGCCGACTTTGAAGGTTATCATCTCAAGCAAAACCATGCCTACAAGGATCATAAGCGGCCCCAGTGCAAGGTTCATGTATTTTTGCAGGAGGTTTGACAGCCAAGGTGCGGATAGCAGGCTGCTAACCAGAATAACGCCAAGCAGCCCATAGGTCAGCGCGCGCCCACCTGTATAAAGCGCCCCTGCAAGAAACACGCGCCTCGGACTTCCCACGCGTCGCCCCACAAAAGACATAGCGGCGACGTTTGTGGCCAAGGGGCATGGGCTGATGGACGTTAGAACACCAAGCCAGAAGGCCGAGGCTATGGCGAGAGCATATTCATTCATCAATTCTTGCCCTTTAGCAAAGCCGTCGTCTCATCTTGGATCAGACGAATGAACGCCTCTTTGTTGCCTGTAAGCTGCCAGACGGCATCTAGGCGCTTCCAGTCTTTTTGTGCCTCGCCTTCATAGCTGGCGACAACAACAGAGCGAGAGGCTAATTGATAGTCTTGGATATAATGCTCGTTACCAGATTCCTCAACATTAACGACCTTCAGCTCCACGCGACCTGCTTTGATGTCATCCGCAAAACCTGTTTCGATGGCTTCTGTTGTTAAAGCCTCAATCTTCTTACACGTCGTGCAGCGCATATTGCCGTGGAAGTAGTAAGCGACAACTTTCGCAGGTGCCGCCTTTTCCTGAACGGTTGGCGCAGCAGGCGCAGAAAGCACGTTTTGCGCTTGCACAGGCGCGGTAGAAACAGGTTGTTCTTCCGTTGGGGCTGCGACGGGCTGAGCGACAATCTCTGTGGCTGGCGCTACGGCGGCAGCTTGCGGCACTGGTTGCGCGCCCCTTTCCTTGGCGACAATGGTGCCGACGCTGGCGACGACAAAAAGGATAAGGAAAGCGGTGGCAATCTTTTTGATATTCATGAACAGGTTCCTTGATTGAGGTGATTTTCTGCGACTGCAACGACATTGCTAACAGCTTCATCCGTGATAGGTGTCTTGCCTTTGGTAAAACCGAGAGCCGTGACTTCGATGTGTTTGAAGTTCTGGAACCCCGCTTGTTCCAAGCATTTCTTGGCGCAATGCAAGGGGCACCCGTCAATCGCGAGAATGGATTCTGCGGCCTCGGTGGATTTCATAATGCCGCTGACACGCCCGCCGATTCCAGCAAGGCAAAACATTTTGCCTTTGCCATCGCGGGTTAATTGCCGCGCTGCGCGGTCGGACAACTCGCCCACATCGGCTGCACCTGAGCAGGAAAAGATGAGTGTCGGAGCCGCTGAACAGCTGCAGCCACATTTATTTTCTGTTTCCTCGTTCATTTACTTTGACTCGCTGGAAAGAATCTTTTTCAGTTCATCGGCGGCGGGGATTTTGCCGACAACCTTCACGTCGCCATCGACAACCAGCGCAGGGGTCATCATCACGCCGAACGACATAATCTTTTCAATGTCGGTGACTTTCTCGATTTCATAAGCAATGCCAAGGTCTTTCGCGGCGTGTTCGGCGGCTTCGCTTAAGGCTTTGCATTTGGGGCATCCGGTACCGAGGATTTGGATTTTCATGGGAGTTCCTTTCTGTGAAGTTGATCTTCTGCACTTCCGCATAAGCAGCAGTTTGTTTTGCTTGGCTCTACTTGGATCGTCGCATGGTGGATGTTGAAATGCGCTTCCAGTTCTTCCGTAAGATGTCCTAGAAACCCATCGTTTGGGCTGCCTTGCGGCATGATAAGGTGCGCCGTCAGCGCATTCTTGGTCGTGCTGAGCGCCCATATGTGCAGATCGTGAACGGCCTCAACGCCCGTTTGTTTTTCAAGCCATGCTTTAATGGCGTCACGATTTACCGAAGAAGGAACACCATCCAACGTAAGGCGCAGGGACGATTTCAAGAGGCTGTAAGTCGCAAGGGAAACCATAAGGCTGACACCAATCGCAACGATGGGATCGACCCACGCCCAACCTGTGAAGAAAACAACGACACCGCCGAGCACGACACCAAGCGACACGGCAGCATCGGTCATCATGTGCAAGAACGCGCCTTCGGCATTCAAATCAGCATGGCGTTCAGCGCGGAACAAGAGAGCCGTTCCCGCGTTGACAACAATACCCAGCGTTGCAACGCCCATCACAAATCCTGCCGACACATCGACGGGTTGAGAAAAACGATGAACAGCCTCCCATACCACCGCGCCAACACCGAGCATGATGACAAGGGCGTTGATAAGAGCCGCCAAAATCGTGGCGCGGCCATAGCCATAGGTAAAACGACCATTGGCCGGACGCTTTGCGGCAACAACCGCGCCCCATGCCATGAGCAGTCCCGCTACATCCGTCAAATTGTGCGCGGCATCGGCCAGTAAGGCGAGTGAGCCGGACATAAAACCTGATCCGGCCTCGACCAACACATAGCCCACATTCAGCGCCACAGCCCATTTGAAGGCGGCGTTCAAGTTCTTTTGCGGCTGCGGCGTGTGAACATGGGTGTGCATAAGAGATCAGCTAAAGAAAGCGTTGAACAGATAGCCCACAGCCAGAATGCCACTGCCCACCACGCCAAAGTAAACGGCGATAAGACGCAGCGTCAGAACTTTGCGCAAGATAATGGCTTCGGGAAGAGAAAGCGCGATCACGGCCATCATGAAAGAAAGAACCGTTCCAAGCGCTGCGCCTTTGCCGAGAAGAGCTTCAACAACGGGAATGATCCCCGCCGCATTGGAATACATGGGGATACCCACCACAACCGCCGCCGGAACCGACCACCATGTATCTTTGCCCATAATGGAAGCCAAAAGCTCGGCTGGCGCATAGCCATGAATAAAGGCTCCGGCTGCAATGCCCGCGATCATCCACGGCCAGACTTTGCCTACGATTTCACGCACAGCCACAAGGCCTTCCTTGATACGGTCAACGAATGTTAGCTTCTCGGACGGCAAGGCAACGGCTCCGGCGCGGGCATTTCGCACCCAATCTTCCAGCCAGCCTTCAAGGTGGAAACGCCCAATCACCCAACCCGCGACGATAGCGATGCCAAGGCCAAAGAAGAGATAAGCGGCGGCCACTTTCCAGCCAAGAAGCCCGAACAAAAGGCCGAGCGCAATTTCGTTCACCATCGGCGCGGCAATCAGGAAAGAAAATGTCACACCCAGAGGAACGCCCGCCGAGACAAAGCCGATAAACAAAGGAACAGCAGAGCAAGAACAAAACGGCGTGACGATCCCAAGGCAAGCCGCCGCGATATTGCCAAGACCTTCGTTCTTGCCTGCCAGTAAAGCGCGCGTACGTTCTGGTGAAAAGAAACTGCGAATAACCCCCATCACAAAAACAACGAGCGTAAGCAGCATCAAAACCTTGGGCGTGTCGTAAAAGAAGAAGGTGACCGCTTCGGCCAGATGTGTTCCTTTTTCTATGGGGAGCAACGAAACAATCCATTCCGAGAAGGGGACGAGTTGGCTGTAAAGGACAAACCAAAGAGCGATCCCGATTAGCGTGGTCATAATCCATGTGGTGGAAGAACCCTTGTTAACAGGCGCTTCCACAACAGCGGCCTCGGATTGGCACTGACACTTCATGCTGACTTCCTTTTGGATGGTTTTTCAAGATCAAGTGCCGCTTCGACGAGCGCAACAACGGCCTTGGAAAGCGCTGGATTGTACCGATAGCGAACCCATTGGGCATCGCGCCTGTCAGCGACAAGACCCACTTTCTTGAGAGCCGCCATGTGGCGCGACATACAAGACTGGCCTTTATCCAAGGTTTCCATCAGTTCGCACACGCAATGCTCACGTCCATCCCATAACAGCCGCATAGCCGCCAGCCGCGTCGGTTCCGCCAATGCGGAGAGAATTTGAATGGTTTGATTCATGTTTGTTATATATGCACAGGGACATATATGCACGCAAGCGGATATTTTGCTTTCCCTTTGCCCCACCATCTTCTAGGATCGCAACGCCACATTATCGCGTGATGAGTGTGCGCTGGCGTTTTCGCCAAAGATGTAATCCCGCCAGATCGCCCAGTCTGCGATTTGTCCCCCTATTCGGTGCCCCTTATGTGGATTGTTCAACTCGCCTTGCGGCGTCCTTACACTTTTGTTGTTGTAGCTCTCATTCTGCTGCTTCTGACGCCGTTTATCTTGCAGCGGACGCCGACGGATATTTTCCCAGAGATTGACATTCCCGTTGTTAGCGCTGTGTGGGTTTATAATGGCCTCAGTGCCCAAGAAATCGAAGAGCGTATCGTTTACAATCACGAACGGATGATCAGCACACTGGTCAATGACATTGAGCATATTGAATCAACGTCCTACAAAGGCGCTGGCGTTATTAAAGTCTTTTTCCAGCCTGGGGCCTCTATCTCTGAGGCCGTTGCCCAAATTACGGCCAGCGGACAAGCTGTTTTAAAGCTTCTTCCGACAGGCATCACGCCGCCTTTCATCCTCCGTTACAACGCTTCTTCCGTTCCTATCCTTCAGTACAGCCTCGCCAGCGCAAAGTTTTCTGAACAAGAGCTTCAAGATATGGCGATGAACCGTTTTAAAGTTGGTCTTTCCAATGTGCGTGGTGCTTCCGTTCCTCGTCCTGCTGGAGGGAAAGAGCGCGTCGTGGCTGTCGATATTGACCTACCCGCGCTTCAAGCCAAGAATTTAGCCCCTCAAGATGTCGTCAACGCCTTCAATGCCCAAAACTTTGTTCTTCCCAGCGGCAGCGTAAAAATTGACGAAACGGAATTCGATGTTTCGTTAAACACAAGCACGGCAACCATTGCCGCCCTCAACGACCTTCCCGTTAAAACGGTTAATGGAGCGGTTATTCGCGTTGGGGATGTCGCGCACGTTCATGACGGGTTTCAGCCCCAGCAAAACGTCGTAAGGCTTGATGGCGTTCGAGGCATCTTACTGACCGTCCTTAAGACGGGAGCTGCTTCCACCTTGAGCGTCGTTGATAACGTCAAAAAAGCGATGCCTAAAATTCTCAACACTTTGCCGCCTGAACTCGAAACCAAAGAGTTTGCCGACCAGTCGCTTTTTGTTCGCGCCGCCGTCAACAGTGTCGTGATAGAAGGTGTTATTGCAGCTGCGCTAACCTCGATCATGATCCTTTTGTTTTTGGGTTCATGGCGCAGCACGCTTATCATTGCTGTATCCATTCCTCTTTCCATTTTATCCTCGATCGCCATTCTCAGTGCGCTTGGGGAAACGATCAATCTTATGACGTTAGGTGGACTTGCCCTTGCTGTCGGCATCCTTGTGGACGACGCCACCGTGACGATTGAAAACATTCATCGTCACAAGGAGCTTGGCAAAACCAATGTTCAAGCGATTATGGACGGCGCGCAGGAAATCGCTTTGCCAGCTTTTGTTTCAACGCTTTGCATCTGTATTGTCTTCGTGCCGATGTTCTTTCTGTCCGGCGTGGCGCGTTTTCTTTTTATCCCCTTGGCTGAAGCTGTTGTTTTTGCGGTGTTGGCAAGCTACGTCCTTTCCCGAACGCTCGTCCCAACCTTAGTGATGTGGTTTTATAAAAACAGGGAGCATACAGGAACGCCGTCTCAAGCAGCGCAAGCTCCCTTCCTATTCAAGCCCTTCCTTCATTTCCAAAGTGTGTTCGAACGGTTTTTTAGCAAGTTACGAAAGACGTATGCGTATGTTTTGGAGAGGCTTTTGTTACGCAATGCCGCTTTCATGATTCTTTTTCTCGTGTTCTGCGGTGGAAGCTGGGCGCTTACGCCCCTCTTGGGACAAGATTTCTTTCCATCCGTTGACGCAGGACAATTCAGACTCCATGTGCGTGGCCAAAGCGGTATGCGGATTGAGGAGACCGTAAGACTTGTCGATGACGTTGAAACTACCATTCGGCAAGTTATCCCTGAACATGAAATCTCAGGCATTTTAGACAACATCGGTATGCCCGCAGGTGGACTTCCTCTATCCTATATCGACAACGGGCTTACCGGAACGCGTGACGCCGATATTCTCGTGTCGCTGAACAAAGGTCATAGCGGGACTTCAGACTATGTTGAAGCCTTGCGATCCAAACTGAATAAGGATTTTCCAAGCACAACCTTTTATTTTCTGCCTGCCGATATTGTCAATCAGACCATCAACTTTGGTATTCCGGCCCCGTTTGACATCCAGATTTCTGGCAGAGACATCGAAAAAAACAGGGCCGTAGCGACCTCTTTGGCAGAACAAATTCGCCGCATTCCGGGTGCCGTTGATGTGCGCGTTCAACAACAAGCAGATCAACCCCAGCTTCATTTCAGCGTTGATCGCGTTAAAGCCTCTCAAATCGGCCTCACAGAACGCGATGTTGCCAATTCTCTATTGCTGTCTCTGAACGGAAGTAGCCAAACCCAGCCAAACTATTGGCTCAATCCAGCCAATGGCGTTCAATATCTTGTGAATATGCGTGTTCCTGAGCGTTCAATCGATTCCCTAGATGCCATAAATGCTATTCCGGTTGGATCAGGAGAAGGCAACGGACAGATTCTTGCCAATATCGCGACCGTAAAGCGCCAAACAGGATCGCCTATCTTTTCTCACTATAACGTCATGCCGATTGTAAACCTTTTTGTGGGTGTAAGTGGCCGCGATCTTGGAGGCGTTTTGGCTGACATACGCCCATTGATCCAAGCCGCCCAAAAAGATATGCCTAAAGGAAACACGATCACGTTGCGCGGTCAGGCCACGACCATGCAGGAAAGTTTTCAAGGTCTCGGCATAGGTCTTCTTCTGGCCATCCTTTTTGTCTACCTTCTTCTCGTCGTAAACTTCCAAAGTTGGCTTGACCCCTTTATTATCATCGGAGCTTTGCCCGCGGCTCTTGCCGGAGTCGTCTGGGGATTGTATCTAACCATGACAACCTTAAGCGTTCCCGCCCTTATGGGGGCGATTATGAGCCTTGGCGTTGCGACAGCAAACTCTGTTCTTGTCGTTTCCTTTGCACGAGATGGACTTAAGCAAGGACTGACACCTTCTATAGCTGCGTTTGAGGCTGGCGTCGGTCGTCTGCGTCCTGTTTCGATGACGTCTCTTGCCATGATTATCGGCATGGTTCCTTTTTCATTAGGGCTTGGAGAAGGTGGTGAGCAGAACGCGCCTCTTGGACGAGCCGTAATCGGCGGGCTTGTTCTGGCGACCATCGCAACGCTTTTCTTTGTGCCTGTCCTCTTCAGCTTTTTTCATCGACATTCGGCGGGCAAACCAAGCGAGACAGACGAATTGGCATTTGTAACCCCTCGTGGTGAATAAGGTGAAGAAATGAGTAAAGACGACACAAACAAACCCGTGCCTCAAAAAACCTCCTCCGGCAGGTTCGCACGGTTTAGCTTTGCTCTTTTGGCACTAGCCCTTGCAGCAGGCGCTTATGGGTTCATTCCCCGCTGGCATCAACAGACGACGCTTAAAAACGAAGCAACGGAACGTGCCATGCCTACCGTTTCGGTTGTCAAGCCATCTCCGCTGCCATCATCTGCAGGCCTCTTGCTTCCCGCAGAGATCAAGCCGTGGGTTGAAGCTCCCATCTATGCGCGTGCAAGCGGCTATCTGAAAACGCGCCATGTGGACATTGGATCGCGGGTTGAACAAGGACAGATGTTGGCCGAAATTGAAGCCCCTGAGCTTCAACAGCAGTTAGAGCAAGCAAAAGCGCAATTGGCGCAGGCCGAGGCAGCCAAGGATCTTTCAAAAATCACGGCGGAGCGATGGGAGAAGCTTGTTAAAAGCTCTGGCGTGAGTGAACAGGACAACGCTGAAAAGCAGGCCGATTATAAATTAAAAACCGCCGCAGCGGATTCCGCCAGAGCCGAACTGCATCGGTTGGAAGAACTGGTCTCTTTCACGCGTATTGTGGCACCTTTTTCTGGCACGATCACGACGCGCAATGTTGACGTTGGCGATCTAATCGCCGCAGGAAGTGCAAAAGAGCTGTTTCATCTGTCCCAAACCGAGAAGCTTCGCATTCAAGCGCAAGTACCCCAAACAATGGCGCACCAAATTTCTGTCGAACAAGCCGCCGAAATGCTGATCCCAGAAATGTCGGGTCGCGTGTTTACGGCAAAGATCGTTCGCACCGCAGGCGCAATGGCCGCAGACTCGCGCACGCTCTTGGTTGAAATGGAAGTCGATAACGAAAAACAGGAAATCTTGGCGGGCAGCTACGCGCAAGTCCGGTTTCTTGAGATAAAAAACGACGAAACCCTGACGCTTCCGTCAAATGCCATCGCGTTCCGTTCCGATGGCCCACAAATCGCCCTTGTGGATCAGGGAGGAAAAGTTGCGTTGAAACCAGTCAAGCTTGGCCGCGACTATGGCAAAACCATAGAGGTGCTTACGGGCGTAAAATCGAGTGATCGCGTGATTGTCAATCCAAGCGATTCATTAACCGATGGAAGCAGCGTTACTGCCATCGAGTCCCCCAAGCCTGATAAGAAAGCGGAGAAAAACAAATAGGCGGGTTTGCTCTAGTTTAAGGGAAGCATCATGAACGAAGCCGAGAATGACAAAATCCGTCAAGCCGTGCGCCAGCAGTACGGCGCGGTTGCCCAGCAGAAACAAGCCTGCGGATGCGGCACGTCTTGTTGTAGTGGCCCCGCGCCAAATGCCGAAGGCCTGTCAAGAGGGCTTGGTTATTCCTCGGATGAACTGAGCGGCATTCCCGAAGGTGCTAACATGGGGCTTGGCTGCGGCAATCCACAAGCCATCGCCAATCTCAAAGCGGGAGAGACTGTCCTCGATCTTGGAAGTGGCGGCGGCTTTGACTGTTTTCTTGCCGCCCGTCAGGTTGGCAATACTGGCCGCGTCATCGGCGTGGATATGACACCTGAGATGGTATCCAAGGCCAGAGAGAACGCGCACAAGGCAGGATTTCCAAACGTCGAGTTTCGCTTGGGCGAGATCGAAAACCTTCCTGTTGCGGATAATACAGTCGATGTGATTATCTCCAACTGTGTGATTAACCTGTCGCCCAACAAGCCCCGCGTTTTTGCCGAGGCCTTCCGTGTCTTGAAAAGTGGTGGACGATTGGCGGTTTCGGATGTTGTCGCTTTTGCCGAACTTCCCGACGCCATCAAGCAAGACCTCGCCCTTTACACAGGCTGCATGGCGGGAGCATCAACCATCAAAGAAATCGAAGCCATGCTCCACGCCGTCGGATTTGAAGAAATCCGCATCGCCCCGAAAAACGAGAGCCACGTTTTTATCAAAGATTGGGCACCTGATACGGCTATCACGGACTATGTTGTTTCCGCCACCATTGAGGCGATTAAGCTATGAGGAATAAACCGATCTAAACAATATAAGTTTCTGTGGCGCTGCATACATTTTGTAGCTTGATATTCGGCAACCTATGCGGGGTCAGGGATATGAAGGTCAAAAATGTGCCTCATCCGTTGTTTGCAAGTGGTGGGGCTAACCTTGCTGACGGGACAATCGATAAAAATGTAAAACAATGCCCCTACCATCGGACAGAAATATTAGCTAAAGCTCTGCGCAAGTTGAGAGCTATGTAAAACGCCGTGGCGTTTCACAATCTCTTGCGGACTAAAGCCCGATTTGGTTGGTGCCTCTGGATTAATATTCTCGGACTTTAGTCCGCAGCTTTGTGTTCGACAACTTGTTGTTCGACGCAAAGCGCAACTTGCGCGAAGCTTTTCGATGTTTTGTCTGACAATGTTCGACGGATGACGGACGCCGCTATAGCTTGGTGTTTTTCTGCTTCAGTAACCATGATTTTGATACAGAGACGAGTTGAAACCATTTCGGCGTCCCTTTAATTTTATTCTTTCGCAGGCTATGTTAAAAGACGGTTTCATCGCCGTCTTTACTCCAAGGGGTTGTTGTGAGTTTGTTTGAAATTAAGCTCCTGAACGAATTCAATACGCGCCACTCTCTTGCCCGCTGCAATGAGGCGTGGCTTCAGACGGCTAAGTCTTTTCTCAATGAAAGTCTTTCTTCACAAAAGGGAAATTATGATGAGGCCGCCTCTCTTCTCGCTTCCTCCGGATTGAGTAATGACGGACTGAATACGCTCGCTTATGCTTCTTTCTGCTTTTGGCATCGTCCCTTGGGGGTTCCAGAGTGCCTGTTCGCGCGCGGGGTGGGCGTTGCAGACTGGGAGGCAAACGAACGCTTGACCAAACTTGTTTGCCAGAAGGAATTGTCTGCTGATGATCGGGCTGTTTTCAAGGAAGTCTCTCATCTCTTATCCCTCGCGTGTGTTGCGTTGAAAGCACGCTCTCTCCGCGAGGGCAAAGAACGAGGAAAGGCCTTGTCCTTTCAGATAAAGATGCTCAAAGAATTTCCCCAACGCTTGACAAAAGAGCGTTATTTGATCGAAGCGGCTAAGAAATGGCCGGACTGTCGAGCTATTTGTGTAAGAAATAAGCTAAATCCTGTTCATCCACTTTCGTTCGAAGAGGCCTTTTCTAAAATTCATCTCAAAGATGTTTCTCAAGAGGCCGCAAAGGTTTTTTGTAAGGTGGCAGATGAATTCTTTCCAGACGATTTCGGTGGGGTGTCCTCTGTGTGCGCTTACCTACCTAACGAGGGAAAAGGAAGAAGCGGCTCTTATGGTTATTCTAACGGTAAAGGACATCTTGTTATACCAGATAGCTTCTGTTCATCTGTGCAAACGCTGCCGGCCTTTTTAGCTTTTACGGCGCACGAAGTTCTTCACATGCATCAAGCGAGATCAGTAGAGCGCCTATTGAGGTCAAAGGAAGCAAATCTGGTTTCTTCTTCCCCATTTTATGCTGAATCTCTCCCGTTCAATAGTGAGCTAAGGGGTAGGGATTTCCCTTGTCTGACTTTTATGGTTCGCGGAGATTGTCGAAGAAATGCACATCTTCCCAATCTTGCTTATGCGTACCGATCTAGCGAGTTCCTTGCTCATAAATTCGGTGATGATCTGCAACAGGTTCTCACAAAAAGAATTTGGAACACCATTCGTCGAGCATGCGTTCAATACCGGCCATGATGAGTTCGTAAAGGCTATTAGGGTTGAGGCTGAACACGATCAATGATTGAAGGCCTAAAATTTTGTTGGCTCTGGGTTTTAATTCTCAATCATTTTGCTTAGCCAACGGCACGAGTCAGTTGGTTAACCTTCTAAGCCTTCAGGCCGCCGTAGTTTTGGCAGCCAGAGGGCTGTCATACAAAACTATCAACTTGCGCATAGCTTTTGTCCTGTCTGACACCGTTAAACAGTTTGCCTGACAGTACCCCATGGCCTCCCGCAAGCACCTTGGTAACAAGGCCTCCAATTTTTCTTTCGGTTAACACGTAACAATCTTGCTTTTTTATGTGCATAGGTTGAGCTCCCTGTCCCATAGAGTGTCATGCTGTGCCATGGCGTGCGTTGTTGTGCACACCGCGAATATGCAGAAAATGCCTATTTTCATTGACTTTTCCGCATTTCGTGATAGGATGCGTCCATTGAGTATGTGAGCTCAATATCGTCGGTCATTAGGCCGCTCTGTCGTCGTCATATGTCGATGGTAATGTAGGTAGACGTTTTTACATTGCCTGTTTTTAGCAATATATCCGCGTCCCCAATTCTCAAACGTTTTGTCTGTGTTTTAGTCTGTCTGTTTGTAATGGTCAGACCAGAAAGCTTTGCGCAAGTTGCGCGTTTGGTCTGACCACAGCGGTCTGACCGCAGACGCATTTGCGGGCTAAAGCCCAAAAGTGCGAAGTCACGTCCCTTATATGGGATGTGTATTCATAGCCTTGTTGTGAGGCCAGAAATTTTAACCGCCCGTCCATAGCTTTTTATGGCGGGCATTTTTTATGGGAGAACACCATGCTCGTATCCGTCGATTACAAGAAGTTTCAAGAAAAGCTGAATGCCTATAGCCCAGACAAACCCTATACCGAGGAAGAAGCCGCCGAGGCATTCCATAACCTTGTCGGCCTTGTTCGTTTGTTCAGAGAGGTCGAGCGCGAGGTCTGCGCCAGAAAAAATCTTGAGCCGCCAAGTTCCTGAATCTGAATTGTTATTGCCCGTTTTTAGAACTTTATCCCATAGGGGTGACTTGACGCCCCGACTTCTATTCGTTGACTTTGTTCCTTACCATTGAAAGGATTGTCTCATGCACCCAGCTATTATTCTCGCTCGCGTCTCAACACCCGAACAGGAAGCAGGCCATTCCCTTGAGGCCCAGCTTGCCAATCTGCAAACCTATGCCGAACGCAAAGGTCTGGACGTTGTTCAGGTGTTCCGCATTATAGAAAGCTCGACCAAAGGCTATCGCCCTGAGTTTGAGCGCATGATTGATTTTCTGAAAAAGCAGAAGTCTCGTCACGCCCTCATTATTGATTGCGTAGACCGCTTGCAGCGCAGTTTTACCCATACACCTGTTCTAAACAGCCTGATGGAAAAGAACATCCTTGAAATCCACTTTGTGCGCGAAGGCAATGTGATCGATAAGAACGCCAACAGCATGCAAAAGATGATGTGGAACATGGGAACCGTTATGGCCCAGTCCTATACGGATCAGCTCTCGGACAATGTGCGCCGCAGCATCAAGCACAAGATTGGCAAGGGCGAATGGATTGCCCAAGCACCGCTTGGCTACCTGAACGAAACTGATCCCACCACGGGGCGGGGCATCATTGTTATCGACCCGCAGCGTGCGCCGCTGATTCAAAAGCTGTTCAATGACTATGCGTCGGGCGTGTACTCGATGGCCGAGCTTGCCCGTAAATCAGGGGACTGGGGTTTGCTCACCCGCAAGGGCCAGCCGCTAGTCATCCAGACCGTGGCCAACATCCTGAGCAATCCGTTCTACAGTGGCCTAATGCGGATCAAGGACAAGCTCTATCCGCATGCCTATCCCAAGCTAGTCGAGCCAAGGGTGTTTCAGGCGTGTGAAGAGCGTAAACGCTACGCGGGCATGCCTCAGCAAGCCATCAGGATCACGCGCCATCCGTTCTTACTACGCGGGCTTATTACGTGCGCCGCCTCAGGGCGTAAAGCCACCTGTGCGCTTCAAAAGAAGCAATACGTCTACCTGATGGTGCGTAATCCTGCCAACCAGAACAAGATAATCTGGGTAAAGGAGGATGCGGTAATTGAGCAGATCACGGATGCTCTACAATCCTTTGCTATGCCACAAGACTTGTTGACGGATGTGCTGGACTATATCGCCAAGACGGACGATCAAGAAAAACAGCTCAACAAAACCACAGCCAAGGAGCTACAGACCGAACAGACCCAGCTTACGCAAAAGCTCAGCCGCCTGACCGATCTTCTGATCGATGGCAATATTGGCAAAGACATGTACGAGGCCAAGAACAAAGAACTTCAACTACGCAAACAGGAGATCGAAAGCCGCCTAAATCAAATGGAGGAGCCATCCAAAGACAGCCAAGATACCCTTGGCAATGTGATTACGATGCTCTCGAATAGCGCAGAAATGTTCGCCAGTTCTAAAACGGAGCAAAAACGACAAATGCTCGGATTCGTGTTTTCGAACTTACAAATGGAGGGGTCAACCCTCAGATATACTTTGAGAAAACCGTTCGAGGCACTTCAACAAGTACCCCATAATCCCAAATGGCGTCTCCTACGGGATTCGAACCCGTGTTACCGCCGTGAGAGGGCGATGTCCTAGGCCTCTAGACGAAGGAGACATGCGAGGCGGTCTTTTTAGCGCAAACAGGCGGTCCTGTGCAAGGGCGAATATGGTTCCATTGTCTTTCTTTGGGGGGGCGTTCTGTTGAAAGATTAACTATAACCGACTTGTGTGGGGGATTGACGGAAACGCGACAAGGCTAGGCGGGTTGGTCGAGGGCGATGGGGGGGGGATAACGTAGAGCAGGAATGACGCGTAAGTTGTTTGTTGCGCGGGTTTGATGTTATGCCAACGGGCCAATGAACAGACCACATACCGTCAGATTTTCCTCTCCTTCGGCCTTGACGCCGAAGGGCATCAAGGCCGAAGGCTGGATAGGGAGAGTGGCTGGGACAACAACCATTAGTTTTGCGCCTGACCGTCCGCCCCCATCCTAACCCCTCCTGCGAGGGACGGGGCTCAGTGTGTCGCCTTTCATTGGGCCATTGGTCTTAGTCGAATTTGTGCATGATTTGGCGGTGGATTTCATCCAGAAGCTGGATGACTTCGATTGACGCTTTGTCCATAAGTTTGGCCTCTTCCAATGCGGCGGAGGGGTCATCGTTTTCGAAATGCTCCAGCGCCTTGCGCCCGTGGCTGTGGACGCGTTCATGCGGTCCTGCCAGTCGGGCGAAGGCAGGGAGATTGGTGATGAGGTCGGCATGTTGCTCGTCGTACCATTTGCCGAGGCGGCAGGTGTGGTGATCGGAAAGGGCGGTGCTTTTCGATGAGCCCATTCCCAAGAGCGTATCGATGACGTTCTTTTTAAAGGTGGCGTGATCGGCTTTTGTCGCGAGGACCAGCATGTCGGTGTCGAGGTCTTTTGTGACTTCGGCAAGGCCGGATTGGACGAATTTGCTGGATTGCTGGATGCCGTCGGTCACTAGTTCGCAATGGTGGAGCAGTTCCTGACTCATGGTGGCAATGATGGCGATATTCTGGGTGACTTCGCCGACGACTTGCGACTGTTCTTTGACGGTCGCCGAGACTTCGGCCATTTTCCCGGCGACGGTGTCCATTTGTGTGCCGACGGCATGAATGCTGTCGCTGACCGACTGGATCACGGTCGTGCCTTCACTGACGCGTGTTGTTCCTTCATTCATGGAAGCGAGCATGTCGCTCATGCCTTGTTGCAGGGCCGTGATGCGCTGGCGGATATCTTCGGTGGCGCCGGATGTTTGTTTGGCCAGATTCTTGACCTCGCTCGCGACGACGGCAAAGCCTTTTCCGGCTTCGCCGGCTCGTGCGGCTTCGATTGTGGCGTTCAGGGCCAGCAGATTTGTCTGGCTGGCGATTTTCTCGATCGTTTTGAGGATGGCGGCGATTTGCTCGGATGCTTTGTCCAGTGTGTGGACCTTGTCGGTCAGGCCGTTGAATGCCGCCGAGATGCCGTCCATGGTGGAGAGTGCCTGATTGACGGAGTCGACACTGCCTGAAAGTTCGTGCTTCACGTTCTGGGCATCCTGCGCGACGATTTCAGCCGACCGGCCCACTTCGTTGATCGAGGCCATCATTTCTTCCGAGGCGGCGGCCATGCTTTGGCTGCGTTTCCCAAGGTCGCGCATGTCGCGGAACATCTCGGTGATGACGAGAAACGGCCTTGTCTGTTCGACCCAGATATTGACGATCGACTCGAGCATCATCGCGGTCTTGTTGCGCAGTGCCTTTGCAATAGGGCGCAGGAATTTTGCAGCTTCGTCTTCTCGGGTCAAATAGGTGAAGCAGGCTTTTCCCGTCTCTAGTTCATGAACCGAAGCACGAAGTTCCTCAAGGGAAGGTCCTTTTTGTTGAAAGGTGGTGAACGACTCTGTCGGGGGCTCTTTGGCGGCCGCGGGCTTGTTAAAAAGCATGGAACGAACCTGATAGGGAGAGAGGGAAATCATTGTTGAAGTACAGCTTACTATGGTTAACAAAATCTTGATGCCCACACACCGACGAATGCCAATAATATTTGTTTTCATTGTCTTAGTTGTGGTTAACGACTTCTTTGATCTTCCTTGGTAAGGAAGGAAGAGAATTATCGGGTACATTTTTCAGGGAAAGAGATGTCTCAGGAAAAAGTCGTCAAGGAGGATGTGGACGGCGGCCTTTCGATGGAAGGTCGCGTCACGATCTATCCCGACAAACCGTTGCCAGAGCTGGGGTGCGCTGGCGGGGCGGCTTTTGCCGCGCGGCTGCGCAATGATGCGTCGCAGGACCTGATGGCTGTCGTTTGTTCGCGTGGGCTCCAGCCGCGGCTGGATCAAGTCACCGCGATGAAGATGGTGGACAGTGCCAGCGTTATCCGGTTGCGTGATTATGGGGCTGTGAACTGGCCTGCCGACAATGCGAATTATTTTGCGCTTGTCTATGAGCGGCCTCTCTTGGTGCGCTATTGGCAGTCGCTTGACGAAACACATGCGACGATGAGCGAGGACAGCGTCAATCACACGTTTGTGATGCCGCTGATCAAGGCTCTTTTGGAATTTCACCGGACAGGGATTGTTCATGGAGGCATCCGTCCGACAAACATTTTCTGGCGCGAGGGCAGTACGACCCCGCCGCAAATTGGCGAGGGGCTTTCGGCCCCCTCTGGTGTCGGTCAGCCCGTGATTTTCGAGACGATCGAGCGCGCGATGTGCGAGCCGATCGGGCGCGGGCTCGGCATTCATCTTGACGATTGTTATGCCTTTGGTGTGACGTTGGCGATGGTCGTTCTGGGGGGTAATCCTTTTAAAGGGATGGACGACCAGACGATTATTCGTGTGAAGATGGAGAAGGGGACGTTCAATGCGATGATAGGTAAGCATCGCTTGCCTCAGTCGCATATCGAACTTCTGCGTGGTCTTTTAAGCGACGACACGCGGCTGCGCTGGTCTGCGGAAGATTTGGAAATGTGGATGACGGGGCGTCGGTTGACTCCCAAAAGCTCGGATACGGGCCGCCGCGCCAGCCGCCATTTTGATATTGGTGGAAAAGAATATTGGCAGGTGCGTCCCCTGGCCGCCGCATTGGCGCAGAATGTCGATGAGGCCGTTAAAGTCATCGAAAATGGCGGGCTTGAAAAATGGTTGATCCGTTCGCTGGGCGATGAGGAGAAGTCTAAAGACGTTGGGGAGATGATTGCCCATTCACGGGAAGGCGGCAAGAGTGCCCGCTATGCCGAGCAGCTTGTCACGCGTGTTTGCATCGCGCTGGATCCGGCTTCGCCGATCCGTTATCGCGGGATTGCCGTGATGCCTGCCGGTATTTCCTCCATGCTGGTCGATGCGGTGGCGAACGGGCGCGATGTGCAGCTTGTCAGCGAGATTATCATGGCCCAGTTCGTGACGGCTTGGGTGAATGCGCAAAAGGATGCCAAGGTCGATTTGGTGCCGCTCGCCCAGCTTTTAGAGCGGGCGCGCGGTTATATCGAACGAACGACATTCGGCAGTGGTCTTGAGCGTGCGCTTTATGAACTGACCCCGAGCCTGCCCTGTCTTAGTCCTATGCTGCGCGGCGAGCATGTGGGCTCGCCGCGCTTTCTTTTACCGGCATTAGAACGCGTGGCCCAGCGCGGCAACAAGCCCACCGAGCCGATGGACAGGCATATCGCTGCCTACCTGATCGCGCGGGAAAAGCGTAGTGACTCGCTGTTTCAGGCGATGGGGCCCACCGAAACGCCGGTCCGTCGCGGGTTGGCTATTTTGTCGCTTTATGGTGAGCTTCAGTATCGCTATGGGCCGGACAGTCTGCCCGCTTTGTCGATGTGGCTGTTGCCGATGGTCGAGCCTGCCTTGAACCGGTTCCTCAGCAAGCCGTTTCAGGAAAAGGTGCGCAAGCAGGCCAAGGATGCCGTTGCAAAGGGAAGTCTGTCGCTTTTACTTAAAAGAGTTGACGATCCCGATCGGATCGTCGGCGACGAGCAGGATTTTATGGAGGCTCGTAAACTGTATCGGGATATCCAGCGGGAAAAGGCGATGATCGAGCAGGCGATGCAGAACAAGGAGCAAATCGCACGAGAGATCGGCAAGCCGGTTGCGGCGTCGATTGCCTGTTTCATTGCGATTGTTTTTATGGCTGTCGCACTGGGGCGGGCGATGTTGCAGAGTATGGGCGTTTAGGGGGGATTGGATGGCTAAGGACAAGAAACCGGAAGGGAAGGCGAAAAAGAAAGGGGGCGGCAAAACGGTCCTCCTGATGACGTTGTTCGGCTGTTTTGTGCCGTTCGGTTTACCGACACTTGTGGTTTGTCTGGGGCTCACCCCGACGCTTGTCGCCTTGTTGACCGATACGGATGAGCGGCGCAGCGAGCTGGCGGCTGTCGGTTATCTGAATTTTGCCGGTGTCCTGCCCTTTATGGTCGAGCTTTGGCAGCATGGGCAAACGATGGAGTTTGCGCTCTCGATCATGGGGCAGTCCACGACATGGGCGGTCATGCTTGGCGCGGCGGGGCTTGGGCATCTGATCCTTTATCTGGTGCCGCCGATTGTCGGCTCAGTCGTTCGGATCAATCAGGAAAGTCGCCTGCGCACGCTCAAAGAGGGAACAGCCCAGCTGGAGGCCATATGGGGCCCCGACGTCGCGACGGAATCGTCGCTCAGCGAGGTTCTCCATAATCGTGGGCTTTAAGAGCGCGTTTCGGTCTGTCGGGCAAGTTGCTTGGGGCTCTGGCAACAGAACTATGGTTAATTGCTATATAGCGATCACACGCGCTCAGAGGCACACTACAGGCGTGGAAAAACATCCGCACCCATCCTAGCCAAAAAGTCACTTCGACGCTGTGGGGTGCCTCCAGGCTCAAATTTGAGGCATCCGGAGGTTTGAATTTGCCCAAGGATCGATTTGACCTCTAATGGTCGCCGTGGTTGCTCGTTTCGGCTGGGGTTTTGCCCGAACTGCCGGACAGGAAGAGGGCGGGGCCTCTTCCTGTCGCAGCAGGCGGTGTTTTCTCGAAAGGGACGTTAATCCAGCGGGCGCATCGTCGGGAAGACGATGACCTCGCGGATGGTTTGGCTGTCCGTCATCAGCATGGCGAGGCGGTCGACGCCGATTCCAAGGCCGCCCATCGGCGGCATGCCGAACGATAGGGCCTTGATGAAATCCTCATCAATCGGGTGAGGAGGCTCATCGGGGCCGCGCTTTTGCTCGGCTTGCTCAAGGAAGCGGGCGCGTTGTTCACGTGGGTCGTTTAACTCGCTGAACGCGTTGGCGATTTCCCAGCCATTGACATAGGTTTCGAAACGCTGTGCCACATGCGGGCGATCCGGCCATGCTTTTGACAGTGGTGAGATTTCCTTGGGCAGGTCGATGACATGCGTTGGCTGGATCAGCTTGTCTTCGACGTAATCGCCAAAGATCGCTTCGACCACTTGTCCCCAGCTCAGCCCTTCCTGAACCTTCAGGCCCTTGGCGAGAGCTGCTTGCGTCGCATCGGCGGCTTCAGGGTAGGCATAAAGATCGAGGCCTGTATGCTCGGTGATCAGATCGACCATGCTCTTGCGTGGCCATGGGGCGGCGAAGTCGATTTCCTTGTCGCCGAAGGTTACCTTTGTCTGGCCGTGCAGAGTTAGCGCGACATGCTCGACGATCTTTTCGGTCAGCTCGATCATCGTCGTGAAATCGACGTACGCCTGATATATCTCAATCGAGGTGAACTCGGGATTGTGCTTGGGGCTGATCCCTTCATTGCGGAAGCAGCGGTTGATCTCGAAGATTTTCTCCGACAGGCCGCCGATGACGATTCTTTTGAGGTGAAGCTCCGGCGCAATGCGCATGTAAAGCGGCATGTTCAGCGCGTTGTGATGTGTGACGAAGGGCTTGGCGATGGCCCCGCCCGCCATGACATGCATCATCGGCGTTTCGACTTCCATGAAGCCCGCATTGTCAAGATAGCGGCGCATCGCGGCGATCATTTTAAAGCGTGCGCGTAGTGTTTCGCGGGTCTTGGGGGTTGAGACGATGTCTTGCTCGCGATGACGGAACCGCATCTCGACATCCTTCAGTCCGTGATACTTTTCGGGCGGTGGCTCAAGGGCTTTGGACAAGATGATCAGGCTGGCCGCATCGACCGTGATTTCCCCGCGCGGCGTGCGACGGACCTTGCCGGTGATGCCGACAATATCGCCCAGATCAAGCAGCTTGAGCAGTTCAAGATGTGCCGGATTGGCGGCCTTCAGATCGTGAAAGATTTGCAGGCGGTCGCTGTCGTCCTGAATATCGATAAACATGCCGTTATTGCGGATCGACATAATGCGGCCCGCGACGGCGACAGTTTCATCGGTCTTATCGCCGTTGGCCAGAGTCTCGAATTGCG
>JAQUHK010000095.1 GCA_028683655.1 Alphaproteobacteria bacterium | reverse complement strand
TAATCACCCCAGAGGCGTTCCTGCTCTGCGACGTGCTGTCTGGAGATGGTCTCGATCTGATCCCTGACACCCCTGAGGGCCACCAGTCTTCCGGCAAGTTCCTGGCCTTGACTGGAGACCTTGAGGTATTCGCTGACGTCAACGAGGCCGATCCCGGGAGTTGACTTAACCTCCTCAAGTTCACGATACACTCTGTCGTATTCCCTGTCAAGGTAATCGACTAAATCTCTCATCATGCCTGATCATGCCCTTTCTTGTTGGCGAGGCTCATGGCGACCAGGGCTGCTCCCAGATCCTCTAGTTCATCCCGATACCGGGTCACGCGGGAGTCACCTGCGAGGAGTTCCACCTGCTTGGCGCTGCCTTTTTCGCTGAGAATAACGAGGCCATGCGGAATGCTCCAGCGGTCCCCGAATGGAGGGGGAAGAACAACCTTCACCGTTCTCGCCTTCTCGTCAGCGTACTCCATCGCCTCTGAGTGGGTGGAGAACGTCTGCCAATCCGCCCCCGTCAGGCTCTCCGCCTTCCAGGAGCCGAGGTTGGTCTTCTTGACCGTCCAGCGAACTTTGGCTGCGCTCACTGGCTGACCGGGACTATCTCATTGAGATCGCGGACGTCAATGCTCGGCCAGCGGTCTTGGGTCCCTGGGTAAAGGAGAGCGGCTTCGTCCCCGATGATGCTGAGGAGGAGATATTCAGTCTGGTAGCCTTCGAGCCGAACCTTGGTCCCGAGGTAAAAGAGGCGCTCTGTGGGGCTGAGGTCGTCAAGAGTCTTCTCTGGCAGGAGGGCTTCCAGGGCGTCCGCAATCGCGTCGTGCAGGTCGCGCTCGGCGGGCTGACTGATGACGCGGGACTTCTCGGACAGCGCTCGGTGCTGCGCTATGTGTTCTAGGACCTTTTCCGTCAAGATGTATTTGCTGCTCATTTCTTTCTCTCCTTGATAAGTTCGGTGAGGGTTTCCTTTGATACCGGGGCCATGTTCCAGGCGTCCAGGCTTACGCAGATCTGAAGGGTACCGCGTCGGCTGTAACTGACAGGCTCCGTCGAGTGAGTGTGTCCGTGGATGATCGTCGCTCTCACGTCTCTCATCCGGTGCTGCTCGTAGCGGTCAGAGGCTCCTGAGTCGCCGTCGTAGGGGAAGTGCGACATGATCGCTCTCTCTCCTGCGATCTTCAGTGTAGCAGAGTTTTGAACGGTGTCAAATGCTCGATGAAAGTTGGGGAGACGCTTGAATGCGGTGCTGCGGAACGGGTGGACTGAATCATGATTTCCAGTGATCAGATGGACGTTTCCGTGGACAGCCTGAGTGGCATGGAAGATCAGCCGGAGACTTTCCTCCTCGTCCTCGGCTTTACCCTGGGTGAGGTCACCAAGGATGAAGAGTCGGTCCTTGAGGCGGAGAGCGCCTCTCAGGTTGTCCAGGACCGCCTCATCATGGTCCCTGGTCCTGGTGAAGCCTCTCATCCGTGCCACGGAGTCGTGTCCGAGGTGGAGGTCAGCGGTGAAGAAGTCTGTCATCGCATGTCACCGTCCTTCAGAAACTTCGTCGTGACCCGGGAGAACACTCCCGCCGGGACGAAAGCGGCGAACTCCGCGACAGCCTGTTGCAGTCTCTTGATCTTCTTCTCCTCTTCACTCATTGATCAGTTCCTCCAGAGCCAGCCACAGCGTAGGCCAGGCGGCCCGTAGATGGGCTATCTGAGCCTTGTGGTACTCCGGGTTGATTCCGGGGTATTCAATCGCTCTACGGACCTTCTGGACAGGGTCTTCTGGCAGGTCATCCCAGTCGATGCCGTTCTCCGCCAGTACTTCCCGAGCCGGGCGGGAGGGGTTACGGTCGGTCATGCTGGTGGCTCCATATCGTCGGGGAGCAGTTCTCCGCGCTGATACATGTACTCGAAGCGGGTCAAGGCGTTCGTGCCACCCCGGACAACATTCAGGCTCAACGCCCGCTGTAGTCGTTCGATCTGCTCGGACTGCACCTCCACAGTCCGAGCTGCCCTCTCTGCATCAGCCCTCTTCAGGGTGATATGCGCATCTGTCGGCCTGATGGCTCTTATAGCACTGCGCGCTTCGGCCACGCTCATACGGTCACTCATTCCGCCACCTCCCACGTGGTGGACACACGACGCGCCACCAGCCTGGCATCCTCATACCTCCGCTCCCGCAGGCTCTTCTGCGCCCGAATCCTGTCCCTTACCCATATCTCGCCGTCCACGAAAGCACCCTGCCCCTCCCATAGGAAAGACATTGCTCGGGTTCCGTCGTGGGTGGCCACCTCAACCCCGTATTCGATCTGGTCGGCGGCGATAGTTTCCAGGGCGCGGAGTCCCAACTCAACGAACCTTCCAGGGTCGTCGGGGTGGGCAATGGCTGCCAGCTCTGCCCGCGCTTCCTGTGGTGTCATGTCACTCATACCTGCTCCCCCTCCGGGATCAGCCGAGAAACAATGAGAACATCCTTCGCCGGGAGCATGGTTGCCCGCCCAATCACCCACCACAGGCCCTGAAACTTTTCTGCCGGGGTGGGGTACTCCTCACCCCACCAGCGGACCAGGTAGTAGCCGTCCGGGGCGTCCTCCGGTGTCATGTCCACGAAATCGTCATGCCCGCCGGACGTGTCGATTTCGGGCGGGATAATCGACACATCCTCCTCGGTGGCGGGGTGCTCGTCCGGCCACACCATGCGCGGCAAATCCGGGAGCGGGGTGATCTGGTCGTTGTCCACATTGGAAGCCGCACCATCCTGAAAAAGGATGATCGACCGGAAATCCCCCGGATCTACCACACACCCCACGGTGCTCGCGGAATGGAAGATCTGCGCCTGCATCCACCGGCACGCTTCCCGCTCTTCGTCGTCCATGTCTGCCAGGGTGCGGGGCTTCGGGGTGAGGAAGGTGTTTTGCAGGGACGTGAATGCGTCTGCCAGCCATTCGTGTGGGGTTCCTGTC
This sequence comes from Alphaproteobacteria bacterium, assembly GCA_028683655.1. Lineage (GTDB taxonomy): Bacteria > Pseudomonadota > Alphaproteobacteria > UBA9219 > UBA9219 > UBA8914. The sequence goes on along the minus strand of JAQUHK010000095.1, from coordinate 5,706 downwards.
CGCTCTTCCTGAATGAAGTTGCCCATCCACTTACGCAGCTCGTCTGCGTCGATCCATTCGCCCGGGAGGGATGCGATCACACGAGCGGTGGCCTCCATTCCCGGGTCGAAAAACTTCGGGGATTGGGCGATGGTATCTGCCCATTCGCGGGCCTGGTCAAGGTCATGGTTTGTGGTCATTTCTTCTCCTGGTGGGTCTGGATATAGGCGGCGAGGATAGCGATCACTTGGTTATGGTTGAGCCACAAGGATCTGGTTTGCATTCCGTAAATGTATTCAGAATCCGATTCATACTCGATCAGCACCTCACCGTCTTTGTCCACACTGTTGATTTCCAGCCCTTCAACCTCCCAGAACCCTGGCCGCTTCGGTTCCGGCATGTCCGGCATGAGCAGGCCAGCATCAGCGATGGCCTGGGTATAGGCCCCGATACACCAGACACACCGAGGGCAATCAGTAATCGGGTCGGCAGGCGTTCGCCTGCAGTCGCTTCCGCAGATCGCCCCCGCCGATGCGATCACTTCGGCGGCACGTTCCTGGTTCGTGGTCATTTCTTCTCCTTGATTGCTCGGGTGGAACTCATGGCGTAGGGGTCGTTGCGCTGATCCTCACGGAGAGGGGTTCGGACCCTATCCAGGTACAGGGTGCAGAGTCGGCTTCCGGTGGCGGTCGGCTCGACCACGACGGCGACTCCTGCTCCACAGTAGCGCATCTGCTTCCGCTCCGCAAACTCGGGGCGGGTCATGACCGGGGTGATCCGCTCCGGCTTCCCGAGGGCCGAGAGCACATGCTCCACGGGAATCCCTTTGGCGTTCATCTGGTCCTTGAAGTGCTTGGTGAAGGTGATCTGCATGATCTTCTTTCGGCTCGGTTTGTGTGTTCGATCTCCAGTGTACACGCTTTTCAGGATTATGCAAGTCCTCCGTAACGGCTGACCTTCCAGCCTCCCAGATCGGCCATGCCTCTGTTCGTGAGACGAGGAGCGCTGGTGTCGGAGTAGTCCGACCACATGCCGCCGATCCTCACTCTCACCATCGACTCCTCTTCACGGGTGAGGATCGTTCCCTGGGGGAAATCCTTGAGGTCGGCCTTGCTCATCTCCTCCTCCGTCCCTTCTATACGCGAGGCAAGCGTATCGACCCGGTTGGCGGCCCCCTTGAGGACACCCTTGGCGAAACTCTCCGGATTTTCAGCCGCCAGCGTTCTCAGGGTGGCGGCAACCTCTCGGTACTTCTCTGCGTTGGTCATGTTCCCGATGTTAAGGGGTGCCCCGAGAATTGTCAAATCGAGGTTTTCTTGTACCCAGTTTTCCATATAACGGGGGTGTCGCGCGCAGTATATGGGTACAGCCGGACAGAGGGTGAATTTTTGGTTCACGGCTCTCGGGGCTGTCCTGGGGTTTTGCGGTATCGGCTTGTACCCCGTTTTTCATATAACGGGGGTGTCGCGCGCAGTATATGGGTACAGCGAAATAAAAATTCAGGGCGAAGTGAGTAAAAAAGGCTCTATGTGTGGAGTTTTGGACTTAAATGAAAAGGTGAATTTCTGAATTAGTGAATTTTTGGCTAAAAATGCTGTGAAAAGCCTGAGAAACCTGAGAGGAACCTGAGAAACCTGTGTCTCGGAAGCCTATTTATATTCATGGGGTCGTTGTAGAAAATGGCCCTTATTTTAGAATTGAGGTGAATTTTTAAAAAGGGTGACCTGGGGATATGAGTTTTTTGAGTGAAAAGTGAATTTTTGTTTGTACCCATATACTACTTCTTCTAATTCTTCTAAAATTCAAAAATTCAATAATTCAGTACTAAATAGTAGTCTAGTAGTCTTCTCTTCTCTCTTCTCTCTCTCTTCATCACATCTTTTAGTCACAAATCTCCTATAGGGAGTTAGCCGGACGGTGAATGTGAATTGTGAGTTTTTTGGTCGTTTTAGGGGTGTCGTCGCAGGTCAAGTGTGGTTTTCAAAAATTCACCTAGGATTCAGTTCACTCATAACCGCAGGTCAGAGCATGAATCCGCGTCGGTGTGGTAAAATGGGGATCATGGACCCAAACACAGCGAAAGATTTTGCGGCGGATCTCCTCAGCCAGATCTCCTATGCCACCGCTCTCACCAACCCGGCGACATCCCGGGCATTGGCGAGCCTGCCGTCAGATGTCGATCTCGTGGTCGAGGACGAGCGAGCCGGGGAGGCGATGTACGCCAACGCGGCTGTGAGGACGGTGCCTGTGAGTGTCAGTCTCGCTGCCCCCATCGTCAAGGCCATCGCCAAGCGCAGAGATCAGGGTGTCAAGGAGAACTACGAGCGCGTCAGCCAGATCGCCGGACGCAAGCGTCTCCAGCACGTCAGCCGCATCATCGCCTCAGGCGGGACGTACCTGACCTGGGACGCCTTCGAGGTCACCTGGCCCCGTGAAGGCCGTCTCGACTGCTTCCCCCTGGACATCCACCTCAGTGAGGCCGCCACGGTCGTGGCGTTGAACCCCTACCAGATCCAGGCCTGCGGATACGCGGAACTCATTCGCGCATGCGGTGACGTGATCGGCAACGGCAACGGCGAGTGGCTGGTTGACCAGTACCTCCGGATGATCCTCACGCTCTCAGGCGTCAAGGGTCGAGGCGGAGACCGCCTCCGTGGGGAGGAACTGCTCTCAGGGGAGTTCCTCCGCCTGGCTCAGAGCCGTGAGCCTGTCCCGGAAGTCTGGGAGCCGCTGCCGGGACGGAGCCGGATGCTGGCCATCACCGTGCTCGCCGCGTGGTTGAGGATGGCCCGCCTCGGCGTTGACCTGCTCAACTTCGACCGCCTGGAGGCGTGGGACAAGTACTTCGACGGAACCTTGTACAGCGCGAACCAGCGGGAGATCGGGGAGATCTGGTCTCAGCGTGACCCCCGGGGAACCTACGAGCGCTCAGACTTCTGGTACGGAACGTCCAAGGCTCCGTGGCATGTGGAGTCCTCGGGATCTCCCGTGGTCGTGGTAGGCATCGCCGGTGAGATCCTCAAGTTCGCCATCGCCGCCGTGCAGCCTATCGGCTACGTGCCGGACAACTTCGACATCCACGAGGGGGCCAGGGAGCGGTCCTTCGACTTCTCCGACCGGATTCTCGTCCAACTGCGGAATCACTACCGGGAAATCTCCGGATGTTCGGTCGGTTCGGTCATCTCGGTTGTCCCGAGGAACTAGAAGGGGTCGAGAAGGGGTCTGTGTGGCTGCGTGACGGCCTCGCAGCCCCTCCCCGCACTCCGGTGTCAAATCGAATGTTGAATCGCTTAGAAGCGAATCTAGAGCTTTTGTAGGACACGGAAAAACCCCCTGAAGACAGTGATGTCAACAGGGGGTTTCTTATTCGCCGTCGGTCATGACGGCAATGGCCTTCGAGATTATCTCCTCATACTGGTCAACGGTGGTGGTCATCCGCCACACATTGCGCTGGTCCTGGTACTTGTCCCGGTACATGTCCATCTGAACCTTGTTCCTGGTCTTGTGGATCTCGATCTCCATCACGTACGGCGTTCCGGCCTTGGAGGTGAAGTTGATCTTCTCAGTCTTAGCCATTCTCAGGTTCCTTCTCGTTCGGAGTGTCTGAATCAAGATTAGCATACGGCGAGTTCTTGACCAAACAGATGCCGAACAGCATCTCCAGAACCTTGGCGTTCGGCTCCTCGCACTGGACGGTCACCGTCTCAGTCCAGTTCTCAACCTTGACTGAATTGGACTGGTCGGCTGGAATCTCCACCATGTCGGCTAACCCGAGCGGAACAAAGGTTCCGTCCTCGGCCCGGACGTAGATCTTCACAGATAAGCCTTCACGGTTGCAGCGATCTCCAGGGCTTCAGTCCAGGAGCCGGACAGTTCAAACGACCCCGCGTGGATCAGCGGGAAGGGGAATCCGTCCTGCTTCACGAAGTCCGGCCCGAATGTCCGATTACCCCCGGTTGCGTAGAAAACCGGACGTGCCTGGCTCGGGTGAGAGAAGAAGGAGGCGACCTCCTTGACCGGAAGCGGAGTATAGTTCTCCCCCGCACCGATCTCGTGGTTGAAGCGTCCGTAGGTCGGCGTCACGATCAACACCGGCTCTCCGGCTGTGAGCGGGATCTCGGCCAGCCTGAGGTCGTCATGGTCATCAGCACCCTCCCTGATAGGGAAGATTGTCGGTGAGGTGACCGCAGTGAGGTGGTCATGAGGAGACGGAGCCAGGATTCTGGAGACCTTGATGGCCCGGTCACGGTCGATGTCCAGGTCTTTTATCAGGACCCCCCACAGATGGTTGTTGACGAATCGATGAGTGTTCTCCGCATTGGAGTAGTAGATGATGAGCATTAGGTCAGTTCCAATTCTCTGAAGAGTGCCTGTGCGGTGAGAGTGTCGGCAATGTCGGTGTCGGTGTCGGTGTCGTATTCATTTGAGGGCAGCAGTCGCAGTACCCAGTCGCTTAGATTTCCCATAAGAATGACCCTAACACACTGTGGCGTTAGGGTCAACTCTTCATTCAGAACCTGTAGTAGTGACTGTCATCAATGCCCATTCGGTCATCTAAACCGGACAAGTGTCGCTCCAGAGTCAGGATTCCAGCGATGAGCGCTCCGATGATTACGGAGAGGGCAAGGTGAGCCAGCGTGAGCGAGAACCCCGAGATGAGGAAGAACCCGAGGAGGCTGAGCAACGAGGCGATCACGAAGGTCACCACGTTTCAGTGACCTGTTCCACGGCCTCATCGATCTCGCGGCGTTCCTGGTCCTCACGTCGCGCCTCATTGGTCCAGAAGGCAGGCAGGACAACGAGGTTGTTCCAGACCAGGCCGACGACGTACCAGAGGGGAAAGAACCTCAGCCGCTTGCCTGTCAGATCCTCAGCGACCGCGCGGACAGCGACGGTGCCCAGGCAGGACCCGACCAGCATGGCTCCTGCCGTAATCAGGGTCTCAGTTTCCTTCTTGTTCATGCGGTGTCCTTTCAGACGTTGTTGTGCGAACGAGATCCAGTGTACCAACTTCCCTGGGGAAGTCAAGTCAGGCGTGGCGCTTGAACATGTCCGAGATGCTGTCCCCCTCCGATGCTCGTCCGGCAGACGCGCTGGCGCGGATCTGATCCGTGCGCTTCTGCGCGGCGGTGCCCTGCGCGATGTTCCACCTCAGGCTCTCACGCGAGGCCGGGGTCAGGCCGTAGTTCTTGATCGCCGCCTCCCACTGCTTCGAGAACCCCAGCCGGTCTGAGGGCTTGTAGAAGGGGTTGAGAGCCTCGTGCATGTAGTAGCAGGCGAAATACAGGCCGTGCACGTCCGACTCCACGAACTCTGACGCCATCGGGGACGTCCAGATCGAGTTCCACCAGTCCACGACGGCAGGTGCCCATTCGGCCTCCATCTCCTCCGGGTCAAAGTGATCCCGATCCGGATTGACCCCCGCCTTCTCCAGGATCGCCGTGTCATTGCGACCCCGGACGTTCGTCTGGATCGAGGCGACCCCGATGAAATGAGTGGGGTCCGGCATCGGCGGAACGACCGGATTGTCGTTCGCCATGAGCAGCGTGACCGTCGCCTTGGCCCCCTTCTTGGATCTCTGGTCTGGCTTGCGGGGTGATCCTGCCATGGTTTCCTCCTAGTTTATGCAGCATGTGATAGCCCCAGTATACCAGGAGGCTCAGGGTGGGGCTATGTTTGCTAACTATTACATAACAATCTTCGCAAGCGGGCACATATTATTCTGCA
>JAQUHK010000094.1 GCA_028683655.1 Alphaproteobacteria bacterium | reverse complement strand
GCCCCTCTTCGTCCTCTTGTTGCTCTGGAAAAAACAGCCCCATATCTCCAACCCGACAAGAAATGAATCAAGCCGGATTCTACACGATTACGAGCCAAAGAACCACCCCCTGCCGCCATTTTATCCGTTGCGCGGAAGCAGAACGCCAGAGGAATTGCAGATAGGCGGATTCTTTGGGGTAGAAGCCTGTTTTCCTGCGATCCTCTCTTTTGCCTGAACGGCAACCGCCCTATCAAACCAGCTAGAATCTTTATCATCAGGGTTTGGCGAAATCCTGCGAACAAGAGGTGTCGAACTTCTTGGGTCTTCCGTGATGGACCCATCCGGTGAAAACCGACAATAACGCACATCGCGAAACATAACAGGGAATTTTCCCATAGTGAACGCAGGAGTCTTATTATACGTCAATGAAGGGTAAACAATATTTACACGTGTGAAGGAATTAATCCCGCCGACAATGTCGGCATCAAGAAATTTAGACGTATTAGAGTAAAATTCTGTGTCCTTCGTTGTGAGATTCGTAAAAGTGTTGCAAGTATCGAACATATATTCTTTTGAGAGCTTCGTCCCCATTCTTGCTTGTGCTGCCGCTATTGCAAACATCAACCCATTTATTTTCGTCCAATCGCCCTTTTTTAGCTCAACCCCATTTGAACCCCCATGAGAGGAAAGTATGACGGTATCAAGAGTTCCCCTTTTTTGCACCTCTTGACACAACTCATCCACAACCTTCGTAACAGAATCGAGTTTCTCTCCTGATATGACATGAGCCTCTGGATAAAGAAACTTGTAACCCTTATCCTCATCTTTCCTTCCCGAAGTTTCTGTAATACTAGACGCTATAATAACAAGTTCTTTTTTGTGCGTTGGATGGATATGGCTGTGCAGCCCCGATAACACTGAGCTAAGCGGCAAACTTACAGCTAAGCCAAACGCGACACCGACGGTGCATATCCCCGGAAGGTCTGCACAAATTGACACAGCGCACCCAATAATCCCGCACACGGCAGAAGCCGCTTTTTCAAAAAAGCTTGGCACGGGACACGATACGGTCTTTCCATCCATCATCGCTGACATCCAGCAATATCCTTATTAACTCTGCTGAAATCCTGACGACAGTATAACAAAATGGGGGTAATAAATGATTACTTTCATGTCGTTATCGGATCAAGCAGCAAAGAACGATGGTTTAAATAGGTTGCTTCAGCCCCATCCGAACGCCTTACGCCGGACGATCAATCCCGTCTTGGGCGATTTGCTGAAGGAAAGCGATGACATTTTCATAAACGGCATCGGCCACATCGCGGCGTTCAAGCGGCAACGCCGCATCGTCGGCAAAGGAATCCATCCAAAGCGGGGCCAGAACGCGCGTCGTGACATGAGGCGTCGCCCGCACACCGACAACGCCAGAAGCCCTTACGACCCCTACGGCCTTTTCGGGCCCTTGCTCCAACGAGTGATGAAAATCGGCAAAGTGATAAAGAACGGCTTTCATGAATAAACTGTCGCCCCGGACTATGGCTTTTTAATGTTCTGGTAAGGATCATACACCATGACCGCGAAACTAATAAGAAATACTTTTCTTAAAGGTTTTTACCTTAAAATATAACCCTTGTACTTGAAGAATTGGTATCATCCCCACAAAGATCGGGTCATACCGGCCTTCGCCGATATGACAGTTTTTTCAATGAAAAGCCCAACTCTTGAAGGGCGAGAAGTATACAGGAACCTCTTTCTTCTGAAAGCCTCTTTCATGCTGATGCGTTCTCTTCTTTTAGTTATTGGCTGCCTTTGGGCTCTGCCGGCCGCCGCCGTGCAGGTCAACGGCTGTCCCGATTTCATCCCGCCTGAAATCGCCGTCAAGCAACTGGTGGCCGAGCCCACTTTCGACAATACCAAAAGCCTGCCCTCCATCCGCCAAATGACCATCGACCACGGCAAAGATGTCGTCTCGACCCATGATGTCCCTGTTGGCATCACGGCGGCCAGCCTTAAACTGGACTCGCGTTACAAGCTCCGCCTATCGGTCAACCCGAATGACAACATGGCCTGCGCCCAAGTCTCGGCCTATGACTTGAATATCGGGTTTGACGACACGACTGTCTATCTTGCCCGCGAGCTGCCCTATTATTCATGCAGCTACCGCGCCGTGCTGGAACATGAAATGAGGCACGTCAAAACGGACCGCCAGTTCATAGGCAACTACGCGCCCTATCTCCCCGACCAGTTGCGCGCCGCCATGAGCCGGATCGGCACCATCCGCGCCAGCTCGACGGAAACGGCAGAAAAGCGCATCTCTGCCCAGATCGACGCGTTCATGGCCGATCTAGGCGCCTACCTGACCCAGCAACGCCAAGCCATGCAAGCCCAGATCGACACCCCCGCCGAATATACCCGCCTGGGCAACAGCTGCAACGGCGAACTCGCCCGGCTCATCGCCGAAGCCAAAAAAGCGGGCGGATATTGATCAGCGCACGTCCGGCAACCGCTCCGTAAAGCGCGTCACATAGGGCGACATCATATCCCGCAACGCGTTAACGCAGGCTGGCGAACAGGCCTGTTTCGCCAGAACCGCCGGAAGGACATGGCCTCCCAAGACTGTCGCAACCATGCTGCGCAGGGGAAGGTCGTTATAAAACACCCGATCCGAAGCCGCCAGACGCAGAAGACGATCTGTCAAAACCTCCGTCTGCCGCTGATCGATTGGAAGCACCACACTATCGCTAGCCTTCACCCATTCGGCGTGAGTCAGGCCCTTCATGGAGCCAACAGGCGTGCGATAAACCGTCGGAATAATGGGTGGCAAGGCATCGACGTGACCATGATTGATCCAGACATGGGCCCCGATCACGCCGTCTGTCCACGTCGTTCCCTTTCCACAATCGACGAAGACAAGATCAACATCCCCCGATGGTGCCTTCTTTGTGTCCAACTGAAGCTCGTTCATATTGGCAACGTGAGCTGTTCGCACCAAAAGATCACGGGACGGAAAAGCATCCGTTCCTTGAAAAACGCCTTGGCTTGCCACATGCCAAAACAAGTTTTCGTAATTCTCTCGTTTACCCAAAAGAACGTAAGCTTCGCCGCCCCTCACGCAGGTATTGTAAACCCAAACATCGGCCACTTTTCTTTCCTGTGCCACGATCCGCTCCCCTAAAATGCTGTTGTTCTGCGCCGCACCCTAACAAAAGACACCTGAAACCAAAAGAAAAGACTATGGTTAACCCCATTGCCCTAACGATTACGCCCCCCCTTCTGCCCATAAAAAAAGGCCAGCTTCCGCTGACCTCACCCTCAAAACCCCGTCTTTTTCCTAACGAAACCTTAGCCCGCCATCATTGCACCGCCCCCAAATGCTAAAGGCCATAGGCTAAATGCTTCCCTTGCTTCCCGCCCGCCCTCAAGACGCAAGTCGCCGTAGGAGTGTCAATACCACGTCCCCCACCCCTTGTCAAGACTTTTTTCTCTTTTTAGAGAATATGCTGCCCGTACTTCAAGGGTTGGTATATTCCTAAACGAAAACGGGTCATACCGGCGAAGGCCGGTATCTAGGAGCCGCGTGTCCACGCGGCATAAGACTCATCAAACCCAACCGTTTGGGACAAGCGGAGAATGGGGGACTAGATTCCGGCTTTCGCCGGAATGACCCTTTTTATATACGACATCCCCAACTTTTGAAGTGTGAGCAGTATAGAAAGCCTACCCCTCGATCAGGAGCCCTTCCTTCTTCGCCGCTTTTTGGATGTTCGCCTGTAACTTTTCGAAGGCGCGGACCTCGATCTGGCGGACGCGCTCACGGCTGACGCCGTATTTCTGGGACAAATCCTCCAACGTCACGGGCGGATCACTCAACCGGCGCGCCATGATAATCTCGCGCTCCCGCGCAGGAAGCCCCATCATGGCCGCAGCCAGCAACTTCTGGCGATGGTGGCTCTCCTGTTCGACGCCCAAAGCGTGTTCCTGACTCTCCGATTCATCGGCCAGCCAGTCCAGCCACTCGCCGCCCGCCTCGCCATCGCGCGAGACCGGCGTATTGAGCGACTGGTCCCCGCCACCCGCAAGGCGACGGTTCATGTCGATGACTTCCTGCTCCGGCACGGCCAGATGCTCGGCAATATGCGTGACCTGCTCCGGCGACAAATCGCCGTTGTCGATCGCGCGCATATCCTTTTTCAGGCGGCGCAAATTGAAGAACAGCTTTTTCTGAGCCGCCGTCGTGCCGATCTTGACCAGCGACCACGAATGCAAAACATATTCCTGGATCGCCGCACGGATCCACCACATGGCATAGGTCGCCAGCCTGAACCCGCGCTCGGGATCAAAGCGTTTGACGGCCTGCATCATGCCGACATTGCCTTCGGAAATCAGCTCGGACAGCGGCAAGCCATAGCCGCGATAGCCCATCGCGATCTTGGCAACGAGCCGCAGGTGACTGGTGACAAGCCGGTGCGCGGCCTCAAGGTCGCCATGCTCGCGCCACGCCTTGGCGAGGATATACTCCTCGTTAGCGTCCAGCATGGGATAGCGACGAATCTCGCGCAAATAAAACGCCAGATTCCCCTCTCCTGCCAGCATCGGCAACTGAGCCCTCGACAACGTCACGCAACGTCTCCTTTCATTTGAAAAAACTCAAACCCACTTCTTCATTCTTCAAGAGTTGGGTATTCCTTCAAAAAACCGTCATTCCGGCGAAAGCCATCCAGTCACCAAGCATCAAATGACCCATTTTTGTACGCAACCAATCCCCTTTTTATCGCCCGCAATCATAGCAAAATGATGGCGCGTTAAGCCACACCCTTTTTCCGCAGTTTTTTCAACAGATCCGCCATATCCTCCGGCAAAGGAGCCTTAAAATTCAGAGCCTTGCTACTACGCGGGTGAATAAAGCGGATTGCCCCCGCGTGAAGAGCCTGCCGCTCGAAGTCCCCAAGCAGCCCGACAATCCCCGTCTCGTCCTTACGCGCAGGCCCCCCCTTCCCGCGCTGCGAGCCATAAAGCGGATCGCCGACGACGGGATGGCCGACATGCGCCATATGCACCCTGATCTGGTGCGTCCGTCCCGTGGCCAGCTTGCATTCCACCAGCGACGCCAGCGTCCCGAAAGCCTCCGTCACGCCATAGTAAGTGAGCGCGTCTTTCCCCCCATGTTCGACCACCGCCATCTTCTGACGTGAACGCGGATGGCGACCAATCGCGCCCTTGATCTCGCCAGAGATCGGCGAGGGCACGCCCCACACCAACGCCTGATAGACGCGACTTAAACTCCGGTCCGCGAATTGCGCCGTCAGCTTCTGATGCGCGAAATCGTTTTTTGCCACGACCATCAACCCGCTCGTATCCTTGTCAAGCCGATGCACGATCCCGGGGCGCGCGACACCGCCGATGCCACTCAAACTCGCGCCACAATGCGCAAGCAACGCATTGACCAGCGTGCCTTCCCAGTTCCCCGCCGCTGGATGCACAACAAGCCCGGCAGGTTTGTCGATGACCAACATATCCTCATCTTCAAACACAATAGAAAGCGGGATCACCTCAGCCTGCGGCTCTGCCGCGACCGGTGGCGGCACAATCACGCTACACGCCACGCTCTCGCCCTTCAGCTTGTGATTGGCATCGGTGATCACGCTGCCAGACAGACTGACCAGCCCCTCCTTGAGTAACTGCTGCACCCGTGCGCGCGAAAACCCCATCGCCTGCGCCGCCTCATCACACGCCAAAGCGTCAGCCAAAACCTTGTCCAGCCGCCCCGCCCGCTCCAAATTCAATAAAATCGTCTGCGCACCCATACGTAAAATCTACCCCTTACCATAATCTGAATAATAAACCTCAATCCCTCTCCCGCCAGAGGGGGAGAACGATTACCACACCTCATGTCACCTAAACGCCGTCTCAGTAAAGCTGCGCAGTTTACGACTATGCAACGTGGCGAACCCGCTTTCACGCATCAGCTCAATCGCCTTGATGCCGATGGCGAGGTGCTGGTTGACCTGCCGCTGATAGAAACTCGTCGCCATACCGGGCAACTTGATCTCGCCGTGCAAGGGCCGATCCGATACGCACAGCAAGGTTCCATAAGGCACGCGCAGCCGGTACCCGTTGGCCGCAAGCACCGCCGATTCCATATCCAGCGCAATGGCACGGCTCTGGCTGAACCGCTCGACCAGCCCCTCATAGCCAGAGATTTCCCAGTTCCGGTTGTCGGTGGAAACCACCGTACCCGTGCGCATCACCGACTTGAGCCCATAGCCCTTATGCCCCGTGACATGTTCCACGGCCCCTTCGATGGCCCGCTGAACTTCGGCCAAAGCCGGAACGGGCACCCATAAAGGCAGCTCTTCATCCAGCACATGATCGTCGCGCACATAGGCATGCGCCAGAACATAGTCCCCCAGCGTCTGGGTCTTGCGCAGCCCTGCGCAATGTCCCAGCATCAACCACGCATCGGGCCGCAAGACAGCCACATGGTCGGACACATTACGCGCATTGCTGGGCCCCACGCCGATATTCATCATCGTGATCCCGCGCCCGTCCGCCCTTTTCAAATGATAGGTCGGCATCTGCGGTGTCGATCCTTCATCCGGTTCGACCAACTCGATATACTCGTGGGGATTGTTCTGATCCTTCTCGACGATAAGGGCCTTCCCCTGACGCACGAACTCGTCCACATAGAACTGATAGTTCGAGAAGATCACAAAGCTCTGGAAATCCGACGGCGACGTGCCCGTGTAGTGGCGCAGCCGTTGCAGCGAGTAATCCACGCGAGGGCCGGTAAACAAAGCCAGCGGCCTGTCCTCATGAAACTGCGGGAAATGCGTGCCGTTGGCAATTGTGTCATCCATCCCCGACAGATCAGGAAGCGAGAAAATCTCGTGCAACAACACAATCCGTTCCGCAGGCAAGCCGCCTTCGACATGCGTACCGTTTTGAAAAGCGAAATGCAGCGGAATGGGCGTCTCGCTGACCCCGACTTCCAAAGGCCGCTGGTGATTATGCAAAAGTTGCGCGAACTGGTCGAGGTAATAGCGCGCGAAAATATCGGGTCGCGTCAGCGTCGTGCTGTACCGTCCGGGCTCGGCAACAAAGCCATAGGAAAGGCGCGTATCGACATGGGTCGGATGATCGGTCTCGATGGCGACATAGGGATAGCACACCTCGATCTTGCCCGTTGGCGTCTCGCCATCCACAAACCGCTCGAACGCGTTTTGAAGATACGCGATATTCCCCGCATAAATCTCCATCACATAGGCCAAAGCCGCATGCGGATCATCAAACGTGCGAAACTGCTGGGGCAAAAAAGGAGCCGTCATCCTAAACCAAACCTCACAACCAAAAGAAGCCCCTCACTCTACCCATCACATATCAAGAGTTCGCGGCATTGTATAAAAATCGAGTCATTCCCGCGACCCGTGCTTCGTCCTAACGGACTTCGCAGGGTTTGTCACAAGTCCTGCGTAGCCTCTTGGCGAAGCAGGAAAGCGGGAATCTATCACTCGAAGCTTTCCCTTCTAATCAGCATGGATCCCCGCCTTCGCGGGGATGACGCATTTGTTATAGGGACTCCCAACCTCTTCAAGTCCGAAGAGTCTACCCCATAACCCCCCAAACGCCAACAGGCTCGTGCGGGTCATACCAACGCGTAAATGAACAGCCCCGCGTCATTGCGAGCGACCGCAGGGAGCGCGGCAATCCAGTCCTCCTGCTGGAAACTTGGGGACTGGATCGCCACGTCCCCCGCATCAAGTGCGGGGTCCTCGCGATGACGCAGGGGAGGCGCGTGAGTCGTTGTGCCCCGCTCAACGCGCCAGAGAAGAAACAGGCGGGTCGAAGAAGTAATAGCCTTTCGTAATGTCATAGGCTTTGGCGATCCGGCGGATACTCCCATCAAAAACCATCTCGGTCAAAGCGCCGCTTAGCATCCCCGCCAGTTCGTGTTCGCTAACCTTCACCGGAATGGACCATGGCAAGAGCTTCAGCGGATGGTCGGGGTTCAAAACCTTCACCTTCACATCGCGATTGTCATTCAAGGCCAGCGCACGCCCCGGCTCGTCAAAAAGCATATCGGCCTTATGACCATAGATGTTCATGTAATTATCCATGAAACTGCCGTTTTGGGCGATGGACACCAGCTTGGCGTTCGGAAAATCGCGCCGCGCAATTTCGGAAGTAATATCCCCATCCAAAGCCGTCAGCGTCACATCCGGCGCATTTGCCCGCGAGAGGTCACCATCGAACCGATCATCATCGGCGCGAACCACTGGCACGACACCGCTAAAAACAAACGGCACCGTCCACGCCGCATGGCGACTGCGCCCCGCCGTGATGAAAGACCCCGTGCAAACGGCGTCATACCGATTTGTCTCAAGCCCTGTCAGCATCGTGCCGAACGTAACCTCCTCGGTCCATTCGACCTTAAGCCCAAGCCGCTGGGCCATCTCCTCGACGATGCCGACGGCGAACCCATCCAGCTTATGCGTTCGCGTATCCATGGTCGTGGTGGGCGGATATATCCAATAACCACAGCGCAACGTGTTGGTACGCAGCACACGCTCATACGCCGTTTCCTCCTTCACAGGCGACGAGGCCCCGCGCAGCGAATAACCCGACACCCCCGCCCCAACCAAAGCCGCCAGAACAAAAGTCGCCACAAACGAAAAGAACTTCATCTTTTTCTCTC
>JAQUHK010000093.1 GCA_028683655.1 Alphaproteobacteria bacterium | reverse complement strand
GGGAAGCGCCTCCGTCGCGCACAACGAAGAGGCCCTGAAAAATCTTGTTGATGACCGCGCCTTGTGCCTCGTCAACAAAAAGGACTGTCTTGCCGAGGGGTGGTCTCTGCCCTCTTTTGTCGAGGAAGAGTCCGCCCTTTATGTCTGTGCAAAAGATGGCGAGGGTCTGGACGTTTTGGTCGCGCGACTTATATCAGAAATAGAAAAACGCTTTGCTCCGACGGCATCCCCTGCCCTTACCCGTCTGCGCCATCGTCTCGCGCTTGAGGCCTGTCTGGGGCATTTAGACCGTGCCGCTCAAGCCACCGCGCCTGAACTTTGCGCTGAAGATATGCGTCTGGCCTTGCGGTCCTTGGGCCAAATCACCGGGACCGTCGATGTCGAAGATATTTTGGACGTGATTTTCAGTTCGTTTTGTATCGGCAAATAGCGCGGGCCTCAGTCGCTCCCCTGCTCTTCCGTCTCGTCGGTTGGCTTGACTTCAACGGAATCGAACTTTGAAAAATCGATCACCGGATGCCCGTGCGCATCGCGCGTGAACATGTTGGCAAAACGGTGCTTGAGCAAAATTTCCGCGTGGTTATAGGCAAAATGCCCGTGAACCGTTTGGCCATAAGCATCATCGGTGCCCGAGAGCAAAACCGTGATTTCCGTTTCGCTGGCCTTGAGCTCCTCAGGTGTTTGGCCAAACAAGGGGCTATGCTCGTCAATCGGATGACGGACGGTCCAAGTCAGATTGAAAAACGAAGTGCTGCTTCGAATAAGGTGCAGGTCATAAATCCGGCGGATTTGTTCGCCTTCTAACGTTCGTTCACTGCGGGCCAGCGTGACGTGGAGTTGGGCTTGCAAAAGCAGGTTGTCGCGCTTGTTGGCTATTCGAAAGGTCAGCGTCGGGATACCGTCATAAAGCTCGACCGTGGCATAGTGGCTGAAAATCACGCGGGCCGATGGCCTTGAAAAGCGGCTGAACAGCAGGCCGGTTATCAGGCCGAAGGAACACCAGCCCAAAAACGATTCGACCGTCGTCAGGGCGTTGGTATAGCTTGCCGTCGGGTAAAACTCGTTGAACCCAAGGGTTGAAAAAACGTGGCTGCTGAAAAAGAAATAGCCAAAAAAGTGATGCGGGACATGGCCAGCAAAGCCATTCGGCATCAGCATATAGAGCGTTGCGAAACAGGCATTGACAAGAAAATAAGCTAACCCGCAAAGGACAACCAGCCACGGCAGGCGAATGGTCATCAAATGATGGTACCAATCGAACCGCTGGCGGCGCAGAAAGCCGTATTTGTGAATGTTGGCGCGGCCGTCACGGGAAATAAAACGATGGGCTTCCGCCACCGTTTCGATGTTCATCACATCGGGTGAGGCAGGAAGGGAAGCCTGATCCTCTTTTCTTCGGCGATAGGTACGGCGCGTGAAAAACATACTTTGGTTTTACCCTGCATTTACTAAAAAAGCATGTTCTTTTCCCGTGTTTATTTGCTTTCTTTCCGTTATTTCTTTATACCCAGCGTCTGATTATCCGGCAGTGAGACTAGGAAAAAACAGTGACGACAGAATTTGATGTTATTATCATCGGTGGTGGCCATGCGGGGTGTGAGGCGGCCGCGGCTTCCGCCCGGCTGGGAGCCAAGACGTTGCTGGCAACCCATAAGATCGCCACCCTTGGTGAAATGTCCTGTAATCCCGCTATTGGCGGGCTTGGCAAGGGCCAGCTGGTCCGTGAGATTGACGCGCTTGACGGGCTCATGGGGCGCGTGGCCGATGCGGCGGGCATCCAGTTTCGTGTCTTGAACCGAAGCAAAGGCCCGGCTGTGCGCGGGCATCGTTGTCAGGCCGACCGGAAATTATACCGTCAGGCGATGCAAAAGGCCCTTTTGTCCCAAGAAAACCTGACCGTTTTCGAATGGGCCGTTGAAGACTTGACCCGCGATGCCGACGGCCTTTTCACCGTCACGGCAGGGAGCGGCGAAAGCGCGAAGGGCCGCGCTGTGGTGGTCACGACAGGTACGTTTTTGAATGGGCTGATGCATACCGGGGAAGAAAAGACCATCGGGGGCCGTGTGAACGAGCCCCCATCGGTCGGGCTGGCGGCGGCCCTTCGGCGGCTAGGTTTTGATTTGGGGCGACTGAAGACGGGAACCCCTGCTCGCCTTGATGGAAGGACCATTGATTGGTCTGCGTTGGAGATGCAGGAAGGCGATGATCCGCCGGAGGCCTTTTCGACCCTCACAACGGCGATCACCAACAACCAGGTCGCTTGCGGCATCACCCATACGACGCCGGAAATGCACGCGTTGATCCGCGCCAATTTCCACCGTGCCCCGTTGTTTTCTGGGCAAATCAAGGGCATTGGCCCGCGCTATTGCCCGTCGATCGAGGATAAAATTGTCCGGTTTGCTTCACGTGAACGGCATCAGGTTTTCCTTGAGCCGGAGGGGCTGGACGATTTTACGGTTTATCCGAACGGGGTTTCGACGTCGCTGCCCAAAGACGTCCAGTTTTCCATGCTCCGCATGATGAAAGGGCTCGAAAAGGTTGAGGTTCTGCGTTACGGCTATGCGGTCGAATATGACTATTGCGACCCGCGCGAACTGAAAGCGACGCTAGAGACGAAACGGGTCGAAAACCTGTATTTTGCCGGTCAAATCAATGCCACGACGGGCTATGAGGAGGCGGCAGCTCAAGGGATTATGGCGGGGCTGAATGCGGCCCTGAAACTGACGGGCCGCGCGCCTGTTGTTTTTGGGCGCGATGAGGCCTTTATCGGGGTCATGATCGACGATCTCGTCACCAAGGGTACGAGCGAGCCTTACCGCATGTTTACCTCCCGCGCCGAATACCGCCTGAGTTTGCGGGCCGATAATGCCGATCAGCGGCTGACCCTCAAGGGGCTGGAATTGGGCTGTATTGGGCGCGAACGGGCCAAGGCTTTTGCCGTGAAGATGGAAAAGCTGGAGCAAGGGCGCGCTTTGCTCGAAAGCCTGTCGGCGACACCACAGGAACTGGCTGCGGCGGGCTTTACGGTCAATCAAGACGGGGTTCGCCGCTCGGCGACCCAGCTTTTAGCCTATCAGGACGTGAATATCGCGAGATTGGCGGCCCTTTGGCCCGAAATTCAGGTCCTAGATGCGGGAACGCGGGCTCAAATCGAAATCGAATGCACTTATAGCGGCTATATGCAACGGCAAGAGGCGGACATTCGGGCCTATCGCAAGGACGAGGACCTGCTTTTACCGGAAGATATGGATTATGATGCCGTCGGCAGCTTGTCGAATGAAATCCGCCAGAAGCTCAAACAGGTCCAGCCCTCGACGCTGGGCGCAGCGGGGCGCATTCCCGGCGTAACGCCCGCCGCCGTTGTTTCCCTGCTCCGTTTCGCGCGGCGCAAGGGCCGTCAGGAGGCGGTGTGATGCACAAACCACAAAACGACCCGCAGTGTGACTTTCCAGCTTCACATGAAGCTGTGCAAAAGCTAAAGGCCTATGAACAGCTTTTGCGCGAGTGGAATGCTAAGTTCAATTTGATCGCGCCCCGCACGGTGCCACAGATTTGGCAGCGGCATTTTCAGGACTCGGCCCAACTTTGGCCCCTGCTCCCCCCCACAACGAAACGCCTTGTCGATTTGGGAAGCGGTGCGGGGTTTCCCGGACTAGTTCTAGCAATTATGGGCGTGCCGGAGGTTCATTTAATCGAAAGCACCGGCAAAAAGGCGCGGTTTCTGGAAACCGTGGCCACGGAACTAGGACTCTGTGTCACCGTCCATAACGAACGGATCGAGGCCGTGACGGGTCTTAAGGCCGATGTTGTCACGGCGCGGGCTTTAACCGCCCTTCCTGACCTTTTCAAGCTGGCGCGCCCTTTTCTGGGGAAAGAGAGTGTGGCTCTGTTTTTAAAAGGGGAAAAAGCAGAAGGTGAATTGACACAGGCGCACAAATATTGGACATTCGAGTGCGTCAAAACGCCGAGCGCAACGAGTCCCTCCGGCGTCATTTTGCAAATTCGCGCTTTGAAAGTCCAACGACCCCATGATGGAAAACGACGAAAACAGCTTTGATTCCGACACGGGCCGCAGCCCGTCTTGCCGCGTGA
This sequence comes from Alphaproteobacteria bacterium, assembly GCA_028683655.1. Classification (GTDB taxonomy): domain Bacteria; phylum Pseudomonadota; class Alphaproteobacteria; order UBA9219; family UBA9219; genus UBA8914. The sequence goes on along the minus strand of JAQUHK010000093.1, from coordinate 4,707 downwards.
TTGCTGTGGTCAATCAAAAAGGCGGCGTCGGTAAAACGACGACGACGGTCAATCTGGCAACGGCAATGGCGGCGGTGGGTAAACGCGTTTTGATCGTTGATGCGGATCCGCAGGGCAATGCGTCCACCGGTTTTGGCATCCCGCGCAGCGAGCGCGGCGCGGGGTGTTACGAACTGATGTTCGATGGCATGGCTGTTGATGATGTTGTGGTCGCGACACTTATCCCGAACCTGTCGATTATTACCTCCTCCGCCGATTTGGCGGGGGCTGAAATCCAGCTGGTCAATACCGAACGGCGTGAATCGCGCATGCGCGAGGCACTGGATCGCAGCTCGAAAGATTATGATTTCATCCTGATCGACTGCCCCCCTTCCCTGAACCTGATTACGCTCAACGCCCTTGTGGCGGCCAATAGTTTGCTGGTGCCGTTGCAGGTGGAGTTTTATGCGCTGGAGGGGATGAGCAGCCTGCTTCAAACCGTGGAAGCCGTGCGCTCGCGCTTTAATCCGGACCTTGAAATTCAGGGCGTGGTTTTGACCATGTATGACAAACGCAACAGCCTGTCCGATGCGGTCGCCAGCGACGTGCGGGCGTTTTTTGGGGATCGGGTTTATGAAACCGTGATCCCGCGCAATGTCCGCGTTTCCGAGGCTCCCTCGCACGGCAAGCCGGTTTTGCTTTACGATCTGAAATGCTCGGGCAGCCGCGCCTATATGCATCTGGCCAGCGAAATCCTGCGTCGCGAGGCCGAACGGGCCGAAGCGATGGCGGCGACCCAAGCGGCCTGACCCAGTTCCTGATTTCTCTGTGGTTTCTTTCTTGTCTGACGAACGGAAATAAAGACGATGAACGCAAAAGCTCAATCCAAACCGGCACCTTTAGGCCGCGGTCTTTCGGCTTTGTTCGGCGATACGGATGTTTCTTATACGCCCCGCAAGACTGCCCATACAAGCGCGCAAGGCGTAGAGCTGGCGCAGCCAGCCAATGCTGGAGCGGGCGGTGTGCGCTCTATGCCCATCATCTGGCTTCAACCCGGGGTCTATCAGCCGCGCCATCATTTTGACGATGACGCGATTGATGAACTGGCGGCCTCGATCCGCGAGCGCGGGGTGCTTCAGCCGCTGATGGTTCGGCCTCTTGAGGGAGAAAAAGACGCCTACGAAATCGTGTGTGGTGAACGCCGTTGGCGCGCGTCGCAAAAGGCGGGACTTCATGAGGTACCCGTGATCGTCAAGAATTTGACGGATCGCGAGGCGATGGAAGTCGGCCTGATCGAAAACATCCAACGGCAGGACCTCTCGCCCATCGAAGAGGGCGAAGGCTATCACCGCCTGATCGACGAGTTCAATCATACGCATGATAATCTGGCGCAGATTGTGGGCAAGAGCCGCTCACATATCGGCAACATGATGCGGCTCCTTAAGCTGCCGGATTCGGTGAAGCAGATGATCTCGGCGGGCGAGCTGTCGATGGGCCATGCGCGAAGCGTGATTACGTCCAAGGACCCCGAAAAACTTGCACGGGAAATTGTCAAAAAGGGCCTGAACGTCCGACAAGCGGAATCGCTGGCCAAGCGTGAAGCGGAAGGGTTGCGCGGCAAGGCGACCAAGGGGAAGAGTGCCATGGCGGCAGACCCCAATTTGCTGGCGTTAGAGCGTGACTTGTCGCGCACGCTCGGACTCAAGATCAAAATCCATGCGCAGGGCGATATGGGAACGCTGACCATCCATTACACAGACCTTGACCAGCTTGAAGACGTATTGAAGCGGCTTCAGGGCTGAGAGGTAAACCAAGACGTGATTGTGAAGGAGATAAAGATGAGGATGTGTTCAATCAAGGCCGTGCTGGCGGCTTTCCTGTTTTTGCTTGCCGGATCATCGGCGCAGGCCGCTGATCCTGTGGCCTTGCCGCATAAGACTTGCGGAGCCAATCAAGTGATGGTGATCGAGGCGGATGGCGCGCGCTGCGCCGATTTTTCAAACAGCCTGACTTTCATGTGTCCCGAAGGCCAAGTGGTTCAGGGTGTCGCTTATGGCAAGCCTGTTTGCGTGACGGGGCCTAGGCCCATGGTGGCGGGGCAGTATCAGTGGTCGGCTTCGGGCCTGTGCCGCTATCCCAATCCGGTGACCAAGTCCTGCACCTGCCCCGATGGGTATATGGCGATCCCGTCCATGGAGACGTATGAGCCGCGCTGCTCCTATCGCTTGATGGATGACAAGAAAAAGGTCAAATCCTGTGCCGAGACGCAGTTTACCTGCTATCGCCGCGATCAGGGCTTCACGGCCCCGGCGGCGAGCGAAGAAAAAGAATAAAAACCCGATAAAGAATAATTATCTTGACACGGCAGTGGGGATGTGCTATTGACATCCTTACGCCGTGCTGTGCCCAAAGGACGGCGTAAGGAAGCCTTTCGCATGTGGCCTTTTGCATTTTAGGGGGGAGCCGCCCTTCCCTTCTGAACGGCACGGCCCGATGCTGGGAAAGCGGCTAAGTTTGCTGCACAGGGTAAAACGAGTTGGCGGCGCATCCCCCTCTCTTGCAAAATCTAAGACTTGCTGACGCAAGCCTAAGATTTTGCTTTTTCTCCCTCCGGGGGAGAGAAAAGATATACGCGGTTTCGTCACCGCAGGGCCGGTTAGGGTGCCGATAACCGGAATTGCGGGGCGTAGAGTGCGACGATTTTTTGGGTGACGCCAGCGGTGGTCAGGGCAGCGATGCTGGTGTCGAGGGCGTTTTTGAGGTCGGTTTCGCCCAGCTTGACCGCGAGGCTGGTGGCGAAAAGGCGAACGGGCTGACCGCCGAGGGCAAAGGCCAGTTTCGTGGGCGAGGAAGCGTTGAAGCGGCGCAGACCGCCTTGGTTGCCGAAGCCGACATCCGCTTTGCGGGCGGCAACATCAAGATAGAGCTGGGTTTCATCGACCGCCTGAACGGCGAAGTCTTCCTGTGCTTGCGGGAAGAGATCGTCTTTGACGGCCTTGGCGGCGTTGTCGATGATTTTGATGCGGACTGAGGGCTGGTTGATGGACTCGCGGGAGTCAAAACGGGGATCGCCTTCCCGTTTGGTCATAAAGAGCGTGTCATAAAAGAGGGGAGTTGTGAGTAGCGCGATTTTGGCGCGGGCACCGGACTGGTAAACGGGAACACACATAGCGTCGAACTTGCCCGCGTTCAGGCCTTCCTGAAAGGAGCCCCAGCCGGTTTCCTCGGCCCAGTCGAGTTTGAGCCCCAGCTCTTTGGTCAGGGCGGTCATCGTGTCGAAGGCGATGCCCGAAAAGCGGCCTGTGTTGGGATCGCGCAGGAGATAAGGCTCGGACAGGACATAGCCGCAGCGCAGAGTCTGGGTGCGCAGGACTCGCGCAAGGGCGGTTTCTGTCGCGTGGGATGCGGTGGTCAGCGGGGCTTTGGCGAGAAGGCCGCCCACAAGAGCGGCGAGTAAAAGGGACAGGAAAGATAGCGGTTTCATACGGACCTCATGGGGATCGGGGTGTGGGGGCAGTATGAAAAGGGAACCGCGCAACTAAAAACGGGAAGGGACGTAACGGGCTATTAAGGTCTTTTGGGATAAAATTACGAGCTATAGAAGCTCGCTTTGTGGGGGAGGATGGTCTTGTTCCTCAGGAGCGTTCCCCCGCTCTTGCAAAATCTAAGACTTAGCGGTGCTAAGCCTAAGCTTATGCTTTCTCCCCCTCCGAGGGGGGAGAAAGGCAAAGGCATGGTCAAATTGAGGCACGGCCTATGAAAGACTTTTTGATGTCCCCTCTTCTGATAAAAGCTGCGCGGGTATTGCTGGATTGGCAACAGACGGATTTGGCGCGGGCTTCGGGCATTTCACTGACGGCGGTTAAGGCCTATGAGAAAAGCACGCGTGAGGTGCGGCCTCGCACGGTTGAGGCCTTGCAAGCGGCGTTGGAGCGTGGCGGGATCGAATTTCTGCCCAGCGGCGGTCTGCGGCGGACAGAAGATGTTGTCAGCGTCACACGCTATAGCGGGCCGGATTTTACACGGCGGTTGAATGAGGAGCTTTATGCTTCCATTCGTGGGCCTCAGGACGAGATCATGACCTCCTCGGCGGATGAGGGAATGTGGCGGATGCCTTCTTTGCGCAAGGCGAACGAAGAATATCTGGAATGGTGCGAGAAGACAGGCATGCTCTCGCGGCATCGGATGCTGGTGCCCGAGGGAAATGCCGTTTTTATGTTTCCCCGGCAAGTCTATCGGACCCTGCCGCCGGAATTGCTCGGGAAGATAGGCTACACGCTTTATGCCGATAAGCTGGCCTTCATCCTATGGAAGAAGCGGCAGGTTATTGTGCTGCGCAACAAGGCGGTGGTCGAGACGTTTCGCAGCCAGTTTTTGTATTTGTGGCGGCTTGCGAAGTCGGTGTGAGGGCTCACGCCTTTGTGGCGATGGAGAGGAAGAGGTGGGCGCACAGGGCGGTGTCGGGGGTGCCGGTGCGTTTGACCATCGCTTCGGCTTCGGCGAGTTGGGCGAGGCGGGACTCGACTCGCTCCAAGGACCAGCGTTGAAGCTGGCGCGTCATGGGGGCTTGCTGTTTCCAGAAGACGGGCGGGGAGAGTTTTTTCATGGCCTCAGCGGCGTTGCTGCCCGCCGCCATGTGGGCAAGGGCCAGTTGCCGGCGCAGCAAATGGCGTTGCCGGGCGCGGGGTAAGGCGACGGGAGAGGCTTGCTCGGCGAACAGGTGGTCAA
>JAQUHK010000092.1 GCA_028683655.1 Alphaproteobacteria bacterium | reverse complement strand
CCCGTCCTTTATATCGGGGGTGGCGTGACAGCGGCGGGACAAAAAGCCGCGAACGAGCTGCACAAACTGGCTGACGCTACGGGCTTTCCCGTCACCTCGACCCTGATGGGTTTGGGGTGCCTGCCCGCCAGCCACAAGCAGGGACTCGGTATGCTGGGCATGTATGGCACGCTTGAGGCCAACAAAGCCATGCACGAAGCCGACCTGATCGTCGCCATCGGGGCGCGGTTTGATGACCGCGCAACAGGCCCCGCCGGTCTTTTTGCGCCCGAGGCCAAGATCGTCCATATCGATATCGACCCCCAGCCCATCGGCGGCGCGTGTGGGCGCAGGCCGGACCTCACAATCAAGGCCGAGAGCGGGGCGGCCTTGCGCAGCCTGAACGAAGCATGGGGCAAGGGGCGGGGAGTTTCTCTCTCGCTGCAACCTTGGTGGCAAAAAATCGAGGGCTGGCGGGCGCAGCAATGCCTTTCTTTTGCGCAGCAAAAGGGCCAGATCATGCCGCAACAGGCCATCCGCACCCTGTCCCGCCTGACCCAAGGATGGGATGCCACCATCGTCACCGGCGTGGGCCAGCACCAGATGTGGACCGCGCAGCATTACGGGTTCGAGCAAGCCGGACGGCTGATCACCTCGGGCGGTCACGGCAGCATGGGCTATTGCCTGCCTGCCGCCATCGGGGCCCAACTGGCACGGCCCAACGCCGCCGTGATCTGTGTGACGGGCGACGGCTCTTTCCAGATGAATGCGCAGGAAATGATCACGGCCACCGCCTATGGCCTGCCGATCAAGGTGTTGCTGCTCAATAACGGTAAGCTCGGCATGGTGCGCCAGATCATGAAGGACGATTATGGCCAGCCCCTTGCCGAAACCGATATCGGCATCCAGCCGGATTTTGCAGCCCTCGCCAAGGCCAACGGGTGGCAGGCCGGTCGGGTTCGTTCACCCTCAGGCCTGACCCGCGCCCTCTCGCGCCTGTTGGCTGCCAAGGGCCCAGCCCTTCTGGACTGTCGAACCGCACCGGAAGAAATGTGCTATCCCGTTATACCAACAGGAAAAAGTCACGCTGTGATCAAACATAACGGCACGCGAGTCTCGCCATAGCCCTTGATCCATAAAAACCCCGTCAGGAAGATTTTTCTTGGCGGGGTTTTTGATAAGCTGTAGAAAAAGGCCGAAAAATAACGTAGGAATTGACCCCCTGAATACCCTGAATGCGCTAAGGAGCAGCCCCATGTCTTCACAACCTTCTTCCCTGCTGGACGAACTGACCCGTGGTGTGGCCATCCAGACCCCGCCCGATGCCATCAAATCCAAGCTTGATCTGGCCAAGAAGGAAGCCCGTCCGCTGGTCGTGAAGTTGGGCTTTGACCCCACGGCCCCCGACCTTCACCTTGGCCACGCCGTTGTGCTGCGCAAAATGCGCCAGTTTCAGGATGCGGGACAAAAGATCATCATCATTCTGGGCGACTTTACCGCCCGCATCGGCGATCCCACAGGCCGCAACAAAACCCGCCCGCCCTTGTCCGAGGCCGTGATCAAGGAAAACGCCAAAACCTATCTTGACCAATTGTCCAAGGTTCTGGACACGGCGCCGGACAAGATGGAAGTGCGCTTCAACTCGGAATGGCTTGGTAAGATGAGCTTTGCCGACGTCGTCAAGCTGATGGCCAAGGTCACCGTTGCGCAAATCCTGCAACGCGAGGATTTCAACAACCGCTATACCAACAACATCCCCATCGGCATGCACGAAATGCTCTACCCGCTGATGCAGGGCTATGACTCCATCGCCATTAACTCCGACATCGAAATGGGCGGCACGGACCAATTGTTCAACTGCCTTGTCGGTCGCGCGTTGCAAGAAGCCGACGGCACAGTCGGCCAAGCCGTGATCTCGATGCCCCTGCTGGTCGGTCTCGACGGCAAGGAAAAGATGAGCAAATCGCACAACAATTATATCGGCCTGACCGAAGAGCCAAACCAGATGTACGGCAAGGCCATGTCGATCCCCGACGAGCTACTGAGCAACTATCTCGATCTGGCCAGCAACTTCCCGCATGCCACGATTGTCGAGATGAAGGAAAAGCTCGCCGATCCCTCCACCAACCCGATGGAGATCAAGAAGGCACTCGCCGCCAATCTGGTCGAGCAGTACCACAGCAAAGAAGCCGCCGAGGCTGCCGCCCAGTATTTCTACAACCAGTTCCAGAACCGCTCGAGTGAAGAAAAGAGCTATGAGCCCATCGATGCCGCCTCTGTTTTCGGCAGCGAAAAAACCTTGTCGCTCCTTGACATCTGCGCCAAGCTGGAGCCCTCGGAATCCAAAAGCCAGATGCGCCGCCTGATCGCCTCCGGCGCGGTTTCCGTCAACGGCGAAAAGCGGGGCGACCCCACCTTGATGATCGACGCCCCCGCAGACCGCGAAATCCAACTCCGCATCGGCAAACGAGGCTTCTTCGCGGTTAAGTAACGCTCGGATGGAAGCGTTTGGATAAAAGCTCTCCGCCGTTCGTTCCCCCTCTCTTGCAAAATCTAAGACTTACTTCGTAAGCCTAAGATTTTGCTTTCTCTCCCTCCGGGGGGAGAGAAAAAGAAGCTACCGTTTTGGGTCTTTCAGGTTTTTACGAACGCGCTCGAGAATGGTGGCGGCGACACCTTCAGCATTTTGTGTAGCTTCTTCGTTTGTAAAACGAAGAACGGTATAGCCAGCTTTTTCAAGATATGCCGTTCGTTGATCGTCATAGGCTTGTCGTGCATCATGAGAGTCGCCATCAACTTCAATAACAAGCTTGGCCGCCAAACAGACAAAGTCCACAACGTAAGGGGCTAGCGGCTGTTGCCTTCGAAACCTGACGCTTTCCGTCTTCGTCATTTGCCGCAACAAATCCCAAAGCCGTTTCTCTGCTGGGGTCTGTTGCTGCCTCAATCGCTTGGCACGACCATAATCTTCCGAACAAACTGTGTGCTGGCTATTTCTCCCCATGCCACACCTTATTCTCTCCCCTGGAGGGAGAGAAAGCAAAATCTTGGGCTTGCGTTAGCAAGTCCTTAGATTTTGCAAGAGAGGGGGAACGACTGCCGCAGCTAACCCAACCACACGCTCAACAATACGTCTGCAAAAACGCGGCCAGCGGGCCGTCGGCGGGGGGCATAGGGTAGTCGGCAAACGACGCAGGTGATGCCCATACCAGTTTTTGGCCTTCCTGCGCCTTGGGGTCCCCTTGCCATCTGCGGCAACGGTAAAGCGGCATGAACAAATGAAAGCGCGGATAGGCGTGGGAGGCAAAGGTCAGGGGCGTTAAGTCTTCGGCACGGAGGGGCAAGGCGAGTTCTTCTTTGATCTCGCGCACCAAGGCTTCTTCGGGCGTTTCACCGGCCTCGACCTTACCGCCAGGAAACTCCCACAAGCCAGCCATGTCCTTGCCTTCCGGTCTTTGGGCCAACAGCACGCGGCCTTGCGCATCCGTTAGGGCAATCGCTGTGACAAAAAGAAGAGGCAGGCTCATACATATTTCTTTCGTTGGGCATGGCGCACAGCAGAAAGTTGCCAGCTCGTGACTTGCTCGGTGCCGCGCGTGCCTCTTTTCAAGGGCGTTTGCAAGCCGAGATAATCAAACCCCATCTTCTTCAAAAACTTTTGCGAGGGCACGTTGTCCGTATTGGTCGTCGCGACAAGATGCGTGTACCCCAGCCGCGCAAAAGCATAATCAATCATCGGAACCATGGCTTCGCACATGAAGCCTTGCCCCCAAAACGGTTTGCCGAGCCAATAGCCGACCTCGCCCACATGATCGCGAGCGGCCAGCGTATGCTCGCCATGAATGCCGATGGCCCCCATTAACCGATCCGTTTCGCGGGCCGCGACGACAAAAAACTCCGGCCTTCCAGCTTCATAAGCCTGTTTCATCTTCGCATAGAATTTGACGGCATCCTTGTGCTCGAACGGAAACGGCGGCACGACGAGCGGGCCATTCACGTCCCAATCGTTCAAATAAGCTATCTCGTCTTCAAAATCGCGTTCTTCGAAATAACGCAGGCGCACACGCGCCGTTTCGGCAACAATCATCGCTCAGGCACTTTTGGTCATCTTTAAAAACACATCTTCAAGATCGGTTTCCTGCGTCACAATATCGACGATGTTCAAGCCGTTGACCTGAACACTCAGCAGCATTTGCCCCATCGACAGGCGCGAGGGCCGCTCCGACAAGGTCAGTTTGCGCGTCCCCTCCAGCACCCAGCCATGAGGCCGCAAGTTCGGCGGCACGTCATGCAGGTCACGATCCACTGTGATCGTAATCCGTTTATTATCCAGAGTCTTGAGCAAATTCTCTTTCGTGTCGCAAGCGATAAGCTTCCCTTCATCCAGAATGGCGACCGTGTCGCACAAAGCCTGCGCCTCTTCCAGATAATGTGTCGTCAGCACGATGGTCGTGCCGCTTTCGTTCATTTTGCGGATTTGCTCCCACAGCGAATGGCGCAAATCGACATCCACGCCCGCCGTCGGCTCGTCCAGCACCAACACGGGCGGGCGGTGTACCATGGCCTTGGCGACCATCAGCCTGCGCTGCATCCCGCCCGACAAAGCCCGCGTGCTAACATCCGCCATGTCGCTGAGCTCCACAAGGTCCAACAGATAATCCGTAATCCGCTCCTTGCGCGGTACGCCGTGCAGACCGGCTTGAAACTCAAGCAGTTCTCGCGCGGTAAAAAAGGTATCAATCGTCAGTTCCTGTGGCACGATCCCGATTGCGCTTTGCACACGGCGCGGGTTCTCGTCCAAATCCGCATCCCAGACCCAGACATGCCCCGACGTCTTAAGGGTCAGATAGCCCAATATATTGATAAGGGTCGATTTTCCAGCCCCGTTCGGCCCCAAAAGCCCAAACAAGCTGCCGCGCGGCACGGTCAGGTCGATCCCGTCCAAAGCGGTATGCGCCGGGTGTTTGCGCATCGGCGGATAGGTCTTGACAAGACCCCGAATTTCAATGGCGTTGGCTGGTTGATCGGTGGTTTGCAACATTTTCAACCCTGACCCCTTCAAAAAAGACGACCCGCCCACAGACTATACCTTCCCGTATCGGCAGGAAAGGACAACCTTAACCAAAGGGCTTGACAGTTCCTTGCGTTTCCGGTACAGTTTCCGGAGCAAAGGAGTGTCAAATGGTTGCCTCTGATAAAAAAGTGATGCCGACAACGCGGACGGCTCTTTACCGAAAACGCGCCAAACGGCTTGGCCTTAATCGCATCGAAGTCCTTGTTCCGGCACAAGATGTTGAGCGGATCAAAACGCTGGCCGTCCTGTTGCGACAGGGTGGTGAGCCTGCACAAGACCTGCGCAAACGTCTTCCCTCCTCAAAACAAGCACAGACGGGTGCCGAACTGCTTGCCAACCTTGGGTGCGGAACGGATCGTGGCTTCACGCTCGATCTCCCCAAACGCACGCTCGACAAGGATCGTGACACGGGACTTTTGTAATGGCCTCCTTTCTCCTCGACACCAATATCCTCAGCGAGCTGTTCAAACCTGAACCCAGCCCAGCCGTGCTAAACTGGATTAAACACAAGGACCCTGCCGATCTATACCTAAGTGCCATAACTCTGGCCGAACTGCGGCTTGGTGCAGTCCTTCTGCCGCAAGGCAAAAAACGATTGGCCCTCGAAACATGGGTCGAGCAAGCCGTGCTTTCCTCTTTTCAAGGCCGCCTGCTGTCCTTTGACGGCGCGGCGTCTGCCGCTTGGGCCCAGCTTGTCGCAGAGGACAAAAAACGAGGACGACCACGCCCGACACTGGATTCCATGATCGCGGCTATAGCCTTGTCGCACCGCCTCACGCTTGTCACGCGCAATGTGAAAGACTTCGACGGCTTAGGCCTCAAAATCATCAACCCGTTTGAAAGACAGGCATGACGAACGCCCCCAACGAAACGCTTTATCTTGTTGACGGATCGGGATTTATTTTCCGCGCCTTTCATGCCCTGCCGCCCATGACGCGCGCCGACGGCACGCCCGTGAATGCGGTCTATGGCTTTTGCAACATGCTGCAAAAATTGTTGGTCGATCTCAAAGCCGAGCATATCGCCGTGATCTTCGATGCCGCGCGCAAAACCTTCCGCAACGACATCTATCCCGACTATAAAGCGCAGCGTCCGCCCCCCCCGCCAGAGCTGGTGCCCCAGTTCCCCCTGATCCGCGAGGCCACTCGCGCGTTTGGCATTCCCGCCCTCGAAGTCCTGAACTATGAAGCCGATGACGTGATCGCAGCCTATGCTGCACAAGGGGCAGCAGAGGGCCGCCTTGTGCGCATCGTGTCCGCCGACAAGGATTTGATGCAGCTGATCCGTCCGCTGGTCGAGCTGTACGATCCCATGAAAAACCTTGCCATCGGCCCCGACGAAGTGATGGCCAAATTCGGCGTCTTGCCGGAAAAGGTCGTGGATGTTCAGGCTCTTGCGGGCGACAGCACCGATAACGTGCCCGGCGTGCCCGGCATCGGCATCAAAACGGCGGCCCAGCTTATCCACGAGTATGGCGACCTTGAAACCCTGCTCGACAGAGCGTCCGAGATCAAACAGCCCAAACGCCGCGAAGCCCTTGTCACCAACGCCGAACTGGCCCGTCTTTCCAAAAAGCTCGTCACGCTGGACGCCACGGCCCCTATGCCTGCGCCCATCGAAACCTTGCGCGCCGAGCCCGATCACAAAGCCGAGCTGTTTGCCTTTCTGGAAGCCCAAGGCTTCCGTTCGCTTTTGGCCCGCCTGAAGGGCACAGCGACGGGCCCCATGCCCCCTTCTGTTGCCGCTATACCAACGACACCGTCGCCGCGCCATGCTGCGCAGCAAGAGCCGCAGCAAACACCCGACACCGCCCAACAACCCGAAGCCCTTTCCTACGCCTTGATCCAGTCACTTGACCAACTCGCCCCGTGGATCGAGCAGGCCAAGAAACAGGGCTTTGTTGCCATCGACACCGAAACAACCTCGCTCGTTCCTTCAACAGCGAAGCTGGTGGGCGTTTCCCTCGCACTCGATGCGGGCAAGGCCTGCTATATCCCGCTGGCCCATGTCGATCCCGACAGCACGCCGCAAGAAGGCGGCTTTGACTTCGAGGCCAAGCCTGCGCCGAAGCAAATCCCCCTGCCCGCCTTTGTTGCCGCCATCAAGGACCTGCTGGTCGATCCTTCCGTCCTCAAGATCGCGCACAATCTCAAATACGACCTTCAGGTCTTGGCGCAGCATGGCCTCACCGTTGCGCCTTATGACGACACCATGCTGATGTCCTATGTCCTCGGCGCGGGGCTGCACGGCCACGGGCTTGACGAATTGGCCGAGCGACATCTGGCGCACAAAATGATTTCCTTTAACGAGGTAGCGGGCTCCGGCAAGAACCAGATCACCTTTGACCGCGTCCCTTTGGACAAAGCCACCGCCTACGCCGCCGAGGATGCCGACTTCACCTTGCGCCTGTGGCAGCTCCTGAAACCACGCCTTCTAGCCGAGCATCTGCTCACCGTCTATGAAACGCTGGAGCGTCCGCTTGTCCCCGTCGTCGCGGCGATGGAGACGGCAGGCATCCTGATCGACCCGCAGCTTCTCAAAAAACAGGGCGGCGAGCTAGCCATCCGCATGCAGTCCCTTGAAGCCGAGATCCACACGCTGGCGGGGCATCCTTTTAATGTCGGCTCACCCAAACAGCTTGGCGACGTCCTGTTTGGCGAGCTTGGCCTTCAAGGCGGCAGCAAAGGCAAGACGGGAGCCTTTTCCACCAGCCACGCGGTGTTAGAGCCTTTGGCCGAGCAGGGGCACGAGATCGTGGCCAAACTGTTGGATTGGCGCGGCGTGGCCAAACTCAAAAGCACCTATACCGATGCGCTCCCCCAGCAAATCAGCCGCAAAACAGGGCGCGTTCACACCTCCTTCTCTCTGGTCGGGGCGGCGACGGGGCGATTGTCGTCCACCGATCCGAACCTGCAAAACATTCCCATCCGCACGCCCGAAGGCCGCGCGATCCGTCAGGCCTTCATCGCCGAGGAAGGCTGTGAGCTTCTTTCCGTCGATTATTCCCAGATCGAGCTGCGTCTTGCCGCCGCCGCCGCGAACATCGAAGCCCTCATCGACGCCTTTCACGAGGGGCAGGACATCCACGCCCTGACGGCCAGCCAAGTCTTCAACATTCCGCTGGCCGAGCTGCCCCCCGAAAAGCGGCGACAAGCCAAGGCGATCAATTTTGGCATCATCTATGGCATCAGCGGCTTTGGCCTGTCCAAGCAGCTGGGCTGCTCGCCCAGCGAGGCGTCCGCGTTCATCCGCGCCTATCTGGACCGCTTTCACGAGCTGCGCGACTGGATGGAAGCGACCAAAGAATTCGCCCGCGCCCATGGCTATGTCCAAACGCTGTTTGGCCGCCGCATCCATATCCCTGCCATCAACGATAAAAACGGAGCCCGCCGCGCCGGAGCCGAACGCCAAGCCATCAATGCCCCGCTTCAAGGCACCGCCGCCGACATCATGAAACGCGCCATGATCCGTATGCCCGCCGCGCTGGCCGCACACAACCTGAAGGCCAAACTTCTTCTTCAAGTCCATGACGAACTGGTCTTCGAAGTCCCCTGCACCGAACTTGAAGCCACCGCCGCCTTGGTCAAAGAGGTGATGCAGCAAGCCCCCCTGCCCACCCTCTCCGTGCGCGTGCCCCTCCTCGCCGAAGCTGGCCACGCCCTCAACTGGGCCGCCGCGCATTAAAGCAGCCCGAATAATGGGTTGCTGTTCCTCTCCCCTCGGCGGGAGAGGACGTAAAATCCAGTTTCCCTGCAAACTGGATTTTGCTTTCTCCCCC
>JAQUHK010000007.1 GCA_028683655.1 Alphaproteobacteria bacterium | reverse complement strand
CATCACGGTTGAGTTTCGGGATACGGAGAGGTGGCAGAGCGGTTGAATGCGGCGGTCTCGAAAACCGTTGTGCGTGCAAACGTACCGGGGGTTCGAATCCCCCCCTCTCCGCCACAAAAGGCCCCCTGACGGGGGCTTTTTTCTTTTTGGGTTGCAACTGTTGTGGTGGTTGATGTTCGGGGGGTTCTCGCTTAGGATGCGGGTATTAACCAGTCTGGGAGCCTGTCGATGCGTTACGCCGGAATAGCTTTTTCAGTTTTACTGTTCTCTTTGGCAAGCGGTCTGTCTCAAGCTGGCGTGCTTTTGCCAGAGAATACGCCGCAACTGGATAGCTATAAGCCCAAGGCTGGAACGACATCGGGCACGACGCCTACCGCCACTAGGCCTTCTAGCTCTTCGACAGCAACAACGAGTTCGGCGCAATCACAGGGCCTCGTTAACGAGCCTGTTGTCGCGCCCGTTGCTTCAAGTCAGGCTACGGTTCCGGCCTCGTCCGAGGTGACGTTGGATAAGGTCAACAAGGAGCTTTTAGACGCTTTGTCGAGCAGCGAGGCGCAGGAAAGCATGCCTGCTGAAATGAAGAATCTGTCCCAAGACGATTACAAAAGCCTTCTTTCGGGAAAGAGTTCTTCAACCCTGATGCAAAAACTTAAGGGCATGGGTACTGCTTTTTCGGGAGCTTCATCGCTTGCCGTTACTGGACCCATTTCAATTACGCCGGGTGGAACATTGGGCAAAGCTCCGCTGTCTAAGAAAGACGTCATGGCAGCGAAGCTTCTTGAAATGGGGATTGCCGTCAATGAAAATGCGCCGGTTTCTCCGGCTGTTCAGAAGGCGCGTGATTATGCGGCCAAGGCGCGTGAAAAACATGCCCGCACGCCGATTTATGCCAATAATTATGAGATCGGGGGAGTTTCAGCTACGGACTATAGCAAGCCGTTCTTGATCGGTGTGCTGCCCGATTACATGTGGGGCGAAGGCGACGTTACGGCGATCCACGAGGCTTTGGGCTATGAACGTGAGGATATCCCCAAGAAATGTCAGGTCCGCCTGAAAGTCCAGATGAGCTCGGACGACAATTACAGTGCCTATAATCTTTATATGTTCACCGGTGAGCAAAAGACCGGTAGCTATAACGGCGTTCTTGGGACTTTGTCGACCAATGCTCTGGCCGTTTGTTACCCGCCGCTCAAGGAAGCCAATACGGGCGTTGTTGTCCTCAAGCACGGTGACAAGCAGGCTATCCAGCTTGGGCAAGGTTCCTGCACGGTTCCGGTTCGCAAGAGCAAGGACGGTGTTTACGAACCGACAAGTGCCGGCGTCCGTTACACAGGCGATGGCAAGATTGCCTGCGGGTTTCGCTAAGGGCCTGTGAGGCTGCGAGTTTTTTGATCGGGCGGCTTTAGCGACCTTTGGTGCGATCGACGGAGATAATGGCCGTATTGGCGCGTAGGGCCGCGATGATGTTCATCAGGTGGCGCGTGTCCTTGACTTCGACATCCACTAGAATATCGAAGAAATCGACGGACCTGTTCGTGATCTTGAGGTTCAGGATATTGCCGTTGTTCTTACCGATAATCGTCGTCAATGCGCCCAAAGAGTTGGGCTGGTTGGTCACGACGATTGTCAGGCGGCCCACCATGGCTGTCGTATCCTGAGCCTGCCCCTCGCCCCAGTCCACATCGATCCAGCGTTCCGGCATATCGCGGAAGGAGTCGAGCGTCTCGCAATCCTGCGTATGGATTGTAACGCCACGTCCGGTGGCGACAATACCTACAATGCTGTCGCCGGGCAGAGGGTGGCAGCAACGGGCAAAATGGACGGCCATGCCCGGAATAAGGCCCTTAAGCGCGAGCGAGGAAGCTTTAGTGGTGGGCTTGCCCTTCAGCTTTTCGGCGGCCTGCTCCAATGTGGTGGGGATTTTGTCAGGTGTCGTTTTGCGTTTCAGATCGGGGAACGCCGTATAAAAGACATCGCGCGCCGACTGAAGTGAAGCACCGATATTGGCGAATAAATCCTCAAGGCTCGCGGCTTGAAAGTTTTTAAACACGGCTTCGAAAGGCTTTTCACCGAAATCAATGCCGTCCTGTTTACAGAGCTTTTCTAGAATAGCGCGTCCCAAGGCGATGTATTCGGCACGCTGCTGGATGCGGACAAAGCGACGGATGCGGGCCCGTGCCTTGCCGGTTACAACAAACCGTTCCCATGCCGGTGACGGTGTGCCATTTTTCAGTGTGATAATTTCGACCTGATCGCCGTTATGCAGTTCGGTGCGCAAAGGTACCATGCGACCATTGACCTTCGAGCCGACACAGGCATCGCCGATCCGGCTATGTACGGCATAGGCGAAATCGACAGGCGTCGCGCCGCGCGGCAGCGAGATAATATCGCCCTTGGGCGAGAAGCAGAAAACCTGGTCCTGAAAGAGTTCAAGCTTGGTGTGCTCCAGAAACTCTTCTGGCTTCTGGGCGTGTTCGACGATGTCAAGAAGCTCGCGGAGCCAGCGATATTCCGACCCGTCATGCGACTGGCTGTTTTGTTTATAAGCCCAGTGCGCGGCGACGCCGAGCTCGGCAACTTCGTGCATTTCTTCGGTGCGGATCTGGACTTCAATGCGGTGCTGTTCTGGCCCAATGATCGTGGTATGGATGCTTTGGTATTTATTGGGTTTGGGTGTGGAAATGTAGTCTTTAAAACGTCCGGGTATGCCTGAATAATGATTGTGAATAATGCCTAGCGATTGGTAGCAGGCACCGACCGTATCGACAAGAACGCGAAAGGCCATGATGTCAGAGAGTTGCTCAAAGCCTATATCCTTGCGCGTCATCTTACGCCAGATCGAGAAAGGCTTTTTCTCGCGCCCTGCAACCACGGCGTGGACGCCTTCAGATGCTAAAAGCTTTTCAATCGTGGCACGAATGCGCTCGGCTAGATTGCTTCCTTCTTCGCGCAGGTAATTCAGGCGGGCGACGATACTGTCGCGCGCATCGGGATTAATCTCGGCAAAAGCAAGGTCCTGAAGCTCGTCCTGCATCTTCTCTATGCCGATGCGCTCGGCCAGCGGCGCATAAATGTCTAGCGTTTCGCGGGCAATACGCTGGCGTTTTTCCGGTGATTTGATGTAATGCAGGGTCCGCATGTTATGCAGGCGGTCGGCCAGCTTGACCAAAAGAACGCGGATATCCGCCGACATGGCCAGCAGGAGTTTACGGAAATTTTCGGCCTGCTTCGCCTGATCATTCTGGAACTCGATCCGCGAGAGTTTGGTGACACCGTCCACAAGCTTTGCCACATCGGTCCCGAAGAGCTTTTCAATATCTGCCAGCGTAACTTGTGTATCTTCAACCGTGTCGTGCAGCAGTGCCGTTGCGATGGCCGTGCTGTCCATTTTCATTTCAGTCAGGATGCCGGCAACCTGAAGCGGATGCGAGAAATAGGGATCGCCCGAAGCCCGCATTTGAGTGCCATGAGCCTGCATCGAGAAAACATAGGCGCGGTTCAGAAGGTCTTCATCGGCGTCGGGATCATAGGCTTTGACGCGTTCAACTAACTCATACTGGCGCATCAGGCGTAAAGGCGGACGGACGGGGGACGGCGTCTCGGCTTTGTCGCTTTCATCGGTCTTGAGGGAGGTGGCCGGTAGGTCTGTTGAGGTTGTTGTGTCCATGTGCGATTTCACCGGCCTTGAAGATCACAGCGTTTTATAAATTAGACCGGACACAACCAACCTTCCTCTCAAAGATAGCCTTAATCTTTAACGTTGGCGTCTTCAAAAGAGCCCATACCGTCGAAACCAGCATCAGCTGAATCGGCTGAAAGCTCGTCAATATCGGAGTCCATGTCTTCTTCGTCGATTTCATCCTGATCCATCGCAGCACCAATCCAGTTTTGCTGTTCGCTGTTCATCAGGTCGACAACATCGTCTTCGGGACGATCCGGCTCGATACGCTTTTGGAGCCCCTTGATCAGCGATTCGTTCAGGCTTTCAAGATCCAGCTTGCGCTCGGCAATTTCGCGCAGAGCGACGACGGGGTTTTTGTCGCGATCACGCTCGACATGCAGTTCCGCGCCAGAAGCCAAGGCGCGGGCGCGGTGTCCGGCCAGCATGACAAGCTCAAAGCGGTTGGGAACAAGAACAACGCAATCTTCAACTGTTACACGCGCCATGTGCGCACTCCTTACAAATATAAAATGGGCAACCCAACTGTGTGCGCCGAAACAACGATCGATTTCCCGCGAAAGGAAACCGCCAAACAATCCGGCTGCGACGAAGGACCCATTTTAGCGTGGTTGATGATCGGATGTAAAGGGGCGAAAGCTTTTTGTTCTCTAGCCTTCTCGTTGGCTTTAGGGAATACATGAAAGCAATGCCGCCTCGCATATTGCATGCCGAAATAAACCCACGGAATAACGGGGTGTTTCGCTGATTTATCCTTGTTGCCTTTTTGCAGGTATGTGTTAAAATAACTCTGGACATTAAGGCTTGGTGCTGTTTTATGTTATGGTTAACAGAAAGCTTGATATCGGGAAAGGGATCTTATGATTTTTTATAAAGAAGAACGCATGGCGATGTTCATTGATGGCGCCAATCTTTACGCCGCCTCGCGGGGCTTGGGCTTCGACATTGACTATAAGCGACTGCTTGAATTGTTTGCCGGTCGCGCCCGTCTCGTCCGCGCTTTCTATTACACCGCTCTTGTGGAGAACGAGGAATACTCGCCGATTCGTCCGCTCGTCGATTGGCTGGACTATAATGGTTATGCCATGGTCACCAAGCCGACCAAGGAATTTACGGATGCTTTTGGTCGCCGCAAGATCAAGGGCAACATGGATATTGAACTCGCCATCGACGTTATGGAGATGAGCGACAATGTCGATCACATCATGATCTTCTCTGGCGATGGTGATTTCCGTCGTCTTGTCGAAGCGGTGCAGCGCAAAGGCAAGCGCGTCAGCGTTGTCAGTACGATGCGTTCCTCGCCCCCGATGGTGGCCGATGAACTGCGTCGCCAAGCCGATAACTTTATCGAGCTGGCCGATCTGATGCCGCATATCGCCCGCGCCCGCGATCCCAACGCGCCGACGATGGCCGCCCCGCAAACACCCGCACAGCCCAGCTTGCAGGAAGTTACCGATAACATGGCCGAAGCCCAAGAAGCGATCGCCAAACAGGAAGTTGCCTAAACCTCCCTTTCGGTTTCCGAACAAACCAAAACGGCCCCTTCCGGGGCCGTTTTTTTTGCGTTTAAAGAATCGGGTATGCTCCTATAGATCACGCTTAATGTCAACGGCCCGATGAAAACACCCGCTACGTCATCGCGAGGAGCACAGCGACGTGGCGATCCAGTCCCCAAGTTTCCAAGCAGGAGGACTGGATTGCCGCGCTCCCTGCGGTCGCTCGCAATGACGAAGACGGCGCGACTCGTGAGTCATTTCATCGGGCCGTTCGTATAATGCCAACCCCGTGCCTACTCGGCAAACTTCTTGATGTTGCGGCGAACACGTTCGCGCACGGGGATACCGGCGGGTTCGATCTCGAAGTTTTTGCCGGAAATTTTCTCGTAAAGGTCAATGTAGCGCGCGCTGAAATCAATCAGTGTCTCATCGGGAATATCGGGGATCGGCTCCTTATAGGGATCGCACCGCGCGGCAATCCAGAGGCGCAGGAACTCCTTGTCCAAGCTCTCCGGCTCTTGGCCCGAGGCAAAGCGTTCTTCATAAGAAGAGGCCAGCCAATAGCGGCTGCTGTCCGGCGTATGGATTTCATCGGCAATTGTAAGGATGCCGTTTTCGTCATAACCGAACTCGTATTTCGTATCGACAAGGATCAACCCGTGCTTGGCGGCAATCTCGCGGCCACGCGCAAAAAGTTTGAGAGCTGCCTCCTCGACCTCTTTCATCTGCTGCGCTGTTAACATCCCGCGTTCAACAATCTGGGCTTGGGTCACGGGGACATCATGGTCCCCCATTCCCCCCTTCGTTGTGGGCGTCAAAATTGTCTGAGGCAACTTTTGGTTCTTGCGCATTCCATCCGGCAGCTCGATGCCGTAAGGCATCCGGTTTCCGACATGATACATTGACCAGATGGAGGTCGAGGTTGAGCCAGTCAGATAATCACGCACCACAACCTCAACCGGCAGCATCGTCATTTTGCGGGCCAGCACGACGTTTGGATCGGGATAGTCGATGATGTGGTTTGGAATAATGTCGGTTGTCTGCTCGAACCAGAAACGCGCGACGGCTGTCAAAACCTGCCCCTTGAAAGGAACGGCGGCCAGAACCTGATCAAACGCGCTTTGACGGTCCGTTGTGACCATCAAGCGGCGGTTGCCGGAGAGATCGTAGCTGTCCCGTACTTTGCCGCGATCAAAATTAGGCAATTCGGGGAACTCGGCGTCAACGAGGACATCATGCAAACGGGCGCGAATGGTTTTGTGTAAAGAATCTGAGTCTGTCATGGCTTCTTAATCTGACTGTTGGGTTTTCCACTTGTCGCAATAGCGATTTGTGATGGGATAGCGACGGTCTTTCGTCAAGTGGCGCCGCGTGACTTTTGGCCCTGGTGGGCATTGGCGGCGTTTATATTCCGCCTTATCCAAAAGGGCGTAAACATGCCTTAGATTGTTTGGGTCATGGCCCATCATAGTGGCCTCGGCCACGCCGAGGTCCTGTTCGATCAGGCATTTAAGAATATCGTCCAGCACCGCATAGGGGAGCAGCGTTTCCTGATCCGTCTGCCCTTCGCGAAGCTCGGCGGAAGGCGGTTTGGTCAGGACGCGCTCTGGAATGACCTCGCCACTCGGCCCATGCCCCAGAAGGGGCATATTGGCATTGCGCCAGCGGGCAAGCTTATAAACCTCGGTCTTGTAAACATCCTTAAGCGGCGCATAGCCGCCACAGCTGTCGCCATAAAGCGTCGTATAGCCAACGGCCAGCTCCGACTTGTTACCGGTCGAAAGCACCATCGCGCCGCTTTTGTTCGAAAGGGCCATAAGGACGATACCGCGACAACGCGCCTGAATATTCTCCTCCGTCAAATCGGGGGCGCAGCCCATAAACTGCTCGGCCAACATCCCGTCAAAAGCGTTCATGGCTTCATTGATCGGGATCGTATCAATCCGGCAGCCCAGTGTCTTGGCAATAATGGAGGCATCCTCGATCGAGTCAGGCGAGGTATAGGGCGATGGCATCATCACCGCCCGCACTTTCTCTGCGCCCAGCGCATCGACGGCCATACAAGCCGCAAGGGCACTGTCAATTCCGCCCGAAAGCCCTAGCAAAACCTTAGTAAACCCGTTCTTTTGAACATAATCGCGCAGGCCTGTCACAATCGCTTGATAAATCGCGGCCTCGGCTTCGGGCGCGTCGGCCAGTGGCGATATATCGGGCGTCAGTTTGCCATCCGCAACCTTGATCGCGCACATGGCCAGATCCTCAGACCATGCCCGCGCCTGAAGGCGCATCTCACCATTCGGTGCCATCGCAAACGACGAGCCCTCGTAAACCATCTCGTCCTGTCCGCCGATCTGATTGACGTAAACCAGAGCCGTGCCCGTTTCGCGAATACGCTCGCGGGCCAGATCATAACGACGTTGCTGTTTACCGACCTGATAGGGGCTGCCGTTCAGCACGATGAAAATGTCGGCCCCCAGCTTTTTCAACTCAGCCGATACAGTTGGCAGCCACATGTCCTCGCACAGCATAACGCCCAGCCTTTGGGTGCGCCAAGATAGGGGCCTGGGCAGAGGCCCCGCCGTGAACAGCCGTTTTTCGTCAAAAGGACCGTAATTTGGCAGCTCGTGCTTGAACGTCCGGTCAATAATTTTGCCGCCTTCGATCAGGAGGGCGGCATTGTAAAGTTTGCCATCTTCAAACCACGGTGTGCCAAGCAAAATGGCCGGACCGGAAGCCGTCTCGCGAACGATGGCATCCACCGCCTCGCGCAGGACCTTATGCATACGCGGCTTCAGGATTAAATCATCGGGCGCATAACCGACCAGAAACAATTCGGGCGTGACAAGCAAGTCGCCTCCCCGCCTCTGGGTTTCCCGCCAGCTTGCCATCACTTTAGCGACATTGCCGGGAATATCACCGACGGTCGGATTGAGTTGAGCAAGGGCAAGCGTAAACTGTTCGGGCATAGTCGTCCCTATTGACCAAAGAAGAGCGAAGAAACTTACTGTTGCGGCTTGTCCGCCTGCGCTGCACCTTGCCCTGCCCTGGGGCCCATAGCGGCATCGATTTCAGCCTTGGTCTTGTCGATCAGGGCTTGAGCCGACTTGGTGACCAGAATCCCCGTAGCCTCGGCATCACGCTGGGCTTCTTTGCTGATGCAGGCCATGTAGTCTTGGGCCTGCATGATAAAGCGGTTGCGATCTTCCATCTGGCTATTCAAAGCACTGGCGTGGGCTTCCGAATCCCGACCTTGCACAACCATGGCCTGAGGCGGGTTGCATTTCGTTGAATCCCACTTGCCGCGCAGATCCGTATAAGTCACGGACCCTGCTAAAGCCGGTGAAGCCATAAGTACAAGCGATAAAACGACAACAAACGAGCGTACGTGCATAGGACGGCCCTCCACGTTATAGTTGGGTTTCTTTGAAACCCGTAAAAAGAACCCGTAAAAAAGGCGGATCACTGCGTGATCGCTTGTTTTTTGCGAGAAGGAATACTCGGCTTTCCAAAGAAGCCGAGCATATACGGAATTACGGGATGATAGCCCTTCTTACCGCTTCCGCCAATGAAAAAAGCGCGACTTAGCTTTCGTCGCTTGCGCGAAGGCGAGCATTTTTCAACAAGGCCGCCGTCAGGAAAGCCAGCTCTAGCGACTGGGAGGCATTCAGGCGCGGATCGCAGTGCGTTTCATAGCAGTTTGACAAATCCGTTTCCGTAACGTGTGAGGCCCCGCCTGTGCATTCGGTGACATTCCGCCCTGTCATTTCAAGGTGGATGCCGCCGGGCCACACGCCTTCATCCTTACAGACCGCGAAGAAATCCTTCACTTCGGCAAGAACCTTGTTGAAGTTGCGGGTTTTATAGTTGTTGCTCGTCTTCTCGGTGTTCCCGTGCATGGGGTCAATACACCATACAACGGCGCGGCCTTCGGCTTTCACTTTACGCAACAACAAAGGCAGGCTCTGCTCCAGCTTTTCGGCTCCCATGCGGGCGATCAGGGTAATGCGCCCTGCTTCGTTATCGGGGTTGAGCGAGTCAATCAGGCGGATCAGATCATCGGGTGGCATGGTGGGGCCACACTTGATCCCGATGGGATTTTTGACGCCGCGCAGGAACTCGACATGCGCATCCTCAGGTCCGCGCGTCCGGTCACCGATCCACAGCATATGGGCCGAAACGTCGTACCAGTCATCGGTGGTGCTGTCGATGCGGGTCAAGGCCTCTTCATAGGGCAGCAACAGCGCCTCATGCGAGGTGAAGAACTCCGTCTCGCGAATGGCAGGCGTCGTTGAACCGTCCACGCCGCAAGCCCGCATGAAGTCCAGTGCCTCGCCAATCCGGCGCGACAAGTCCTGATAGCGTTCAGCCTGCAAATCCCCCGATACAAAATCGAGGTTCCAGTTATGAACCTTGTGCAGATCGGCGTAACCACCTTGCGCGAACGCGCGAAGCAGATTCAGCGTCGCCGCCGACTGGTGATAGACTTGGAGCATGCGCTCGGGGTCTGGCGTGCGCGACTCAGGCGTGAAATCAAGCCCGTTGATGATGTCCCCACGATAGCTGGGTAACGCCACATCAGCGCGTGTTTCCATATTGTCAGAGCGTGGCTTGGCGAATTGCCCCGCAATACGTCCCACCTTCACAATCGGCACGGCCCCGCCAAAGGTCAAAACGACGGCCATCTGCAAAATCACACGGAAGGAGTCGCGGATATTGTTGGCACTGAACTCGGCGAAACTTTCGGCGCAGTCGCCACATTGCAGGAGGAAAGCTTTACCTTCAGCGACCTTCCCCAAGGCTTTCTTGAGGCGTCTCGCCTCGCCCGCAAAAACGAGCGGCGGTTGCTTAGACAGGCGACAAAGGGCTTGGTTCAGAGCTTGCTTGTCAGGATAGCTTGGCTGTTGCAAGGCCTGCTTGTGGTGCCAGCTTGTCGGTGTCCAGTTTTCTTGAGTCATGATGGTGTGCCTATCGTTAGAGCATTCCCTCTCATCGAGGGAAGGTAAAAGCCAAATTGTGAGGTGAGGTAGGTGCGTATGTTCCGGTTTTACCGGAAATAAAAGTAAGCAAAGGTCAAGCCAAAAGCCGCGCGCTGCGCCGTCGCCTTTTGCCAGAAATGAGTATGGGGAACCTTGCTCGTCATGAGGAAAGGATAATCCAGCCGCAGGGGGAAAACAAATGCTTTCTTGGCCCTGCGACGGATTTTGTATCCTATTCTACGGTAACGCTTTTTGCCAGATTGCGCGGTTGGTCCACATCGGTGCCCTTGGACAGGGCTGTGTAGTAAGCCAAAAGCTGGACAGGCACGGCATAGAGGATCGGGGCCACGGCGGGATCAACATCCGGCAGGGTCGTCACCCAATAGGGTTTGGTTCCCATATTGGCGAGGCCCTTTTTGTCGGTGAAAAGGATGACCTTCCCCCCACGGGCCACGACCTCTTGAATGTTGGAGGATGTCTTTTCGAACAAGTTATCATGCGGGGCCAAGACGACAACCGGCATCGACTCGTCGATCAGGGCAATCGGCCCGTGCTTGAGTTCGCCCGCCGGATAGCCTTCCGCGTGAATATAGGAGATTTCCTTGAGTTTGAGGGCCCCTTCCAAAGCCAGCGGGAACAAGGTCCCGCGCCCTAGATAAAGCACATCCTTCGCATCGGCCATGTGCTGGGCCAGCTCCTGAAGTTTGTGGTCCTCGCGCAGCACGTCTGTGATCTTGGCGGGGACTTCACGTAGTGCCTGCAACAGCGTGGAGACACGGGCTTCGTCAATAACACCACGCGCCAAACCAGCTTGCAAAGCAAGGCAGAAAAGAACGGTCAGCTGCGTCGTAAACGCCTTTGTCGAGGCGACGCTGATCTCGGGACCGCAGAGTGTCTGGACAACGCAATCCGACTGGCGGGCGATGGTGCTGTGCGCGACATTGACGACGGCCAAAACCTTCTGGCCATGTTCTTTGGCATAAGTCAATGCTGCGAGCGTGTCAGCTGTTTCACCGGACTGCGAGATCACAACCATCGCGCCGCCCTGAGCCATCGGCGAACCGCGATAGCGGAACTCCGAAGCGATATCGACATCGACGCCGAGGCCAGCCAACTGCTCGAACCAATATTTGGCGACGAGGCCCGCATAGGACGCAGTGCCGCACGCTACAATCGTCAGGCGCGGAACGGCTTTCCAGTCGAACGGCACGGGCGGCATGGAAAGATGGTTGTCCGTAGAGGTCAAGGCGGCCATCGTGTCGCCGATCACGGCGGGCTGCTCAAAGATTTCCTTCAGCATAAAATGGCGGTATTCCCCTTTGCCGATGGCGGCACCGGAAAGGTTCGTTTCATGAACCTTGCGGCTGACAATGGCGTCCGTCTCGTCGTGGATCACGACACCAGCAGGGGAAAGCTCGACCCAATCGCCCTCTTCCAGATAGCTGATACGGTTGGTCAGTGGCGCGAGAGCCAAGGCATCGGAGCCCAGATACATCTCGCCGTCGCCATAGCCGACTGCCAGCGGGCTGCCGCGACGCGCCCCGATCAGCAGGTCATCATGTCCGGCAAAGATGATGGCAAGGGCGAAGGCACCTTCAAGGCGTTTCAAGGCTGCTGCCGTCGCCTTTTGCGGGGACAGGCCCTGTCTCAGGTAATCGGTAATCAGGTGGGCGATGGATTCCGTATCCGTTTCGGACTTGAAGATATGGCCCTTCTCTTCCAGCTCTTTGCGTAGCTCGCGGTAATTTTCGACGATGCCATTATGAACGACGGCTACATATTCTGAAAAATGCGGATGCGCGTTATCGACGCTGGGGCGGCCATGCGTGGCCCATCGCGTATGGCCGATTCCAACGGTGCCCGACAACGGTTCCTCGGCCAGCTTGTCCGCGAGGGCTTGTAATTTGCCGACGGCGCGGCGTGTGTCGATTTTGGAGTCAACCAGTGTCGCTATGCCTGCGCTGTCATACCCTCGATATTCAAGACGGCGTAGTCCGTCAACAAGGATTCCCGCAACCTGCCGTTTGGCCAGCATGCCGACAATTCCGCACATGTGAAATACTCCTTCTTAATGATTTTCAGTAAACGAAGCATAGCCACAAGGTGAAGGGAAGCAAGGCCTCCTTTTGTCAACTCTCGCGACAAAATGTTACAAAACAAGGCTAAAGGACGTTCAATCGCCCAGACCTGTCGCCATTTCCTGATGCGCCTCCCGTAAAGCAGACATCAGATGCGAATGGAAACGATAGGGATCGGCAACATGGTCGATGGGCGAAATACCGCCCCCTGTGCCCTTAACCATCAACGTGCCATAGCCCAGCACACGGCCAAGTATTGATTGCTCGATGGTGGCTCCCTCAACCTTGGTCATCATGAGTTCATAGCTTGTTGTCGCGATAAAGCCGCGCTTGGCAATCACGCGCTGGTCCGTGATGACAAGCTCGGTTGAAATCTGCCGAATATAGGCCGCCAGAACCTCGAAGGCCCCCAAGGCCAGCATCCCGATGGCGATATTGCGGATAAAGGGGGCTGCCTTATTCGCGATTCCATCGTCCAGGAGTGCGAGCAGGTCTGGTGCTAAAAAACCAAAAACACCAGCCAAAATCGTGATAACGATCCCCATACGATAAATGATCCAATGAAGCTGCGCCGCATAGACGATCTTCTCATTGGGTTGCATGGCGCGTTTGACATAGGAACTCATGGGAATGCCCTTATAGCAAGGTTGCGACGATCAAGTCTCGGACAGATATTTTTCGACTTCAAGGGCAGCCATACAGCCCATACCGGCAGCCGTCACCGCCTGCTTGTAAACCTTGTCCTTCACATCACCGGCGGCAAAAATACCGGCAACGCTCGTCGCTGTTGAATCCGGTTTTGTCAGGATATAACCCTCGGCGTCAAGGTCGATCTTGTCCTTGAAGATTGCCGTGGCGGGTGAATGTCCGATGGCAATGAAAACGCCGTCTGTTTCAAGAAGCTGGCTCTCGCCGGTCTTGATGTTCTTGACCTGAACGCCCGTGACGCTGCGATGCGGCGTTTCCTCGCCTTTGATCTCTTCGACAACGGAATCCCAAAGGACAGTAATTTTCTCGTTTTTGGCTACGCGATCTCGCTGGATTTG
This sequence comes from Alphaproteobacteria bacterium, assembly GCA_028683655.1. Classification (GTDB taxonomy): domain Bacteria; phylum Pseudomonadota; class Alphaproteobacteria; order UBA9219; family UBA9219; genus UBA8914. The sequence continues at coordinate 22,384 of JAQUHK010000007.1, read as the reverse complement.
CTCGCCCCGAAAGCTGTCGCGGCGGTGAATCATCGTGACATGACTTGCCAGCTTGGAGAGGTAGAGAGCTTCCTCCATCGCCGAGTTACCGCCGCCAACGACGACGACCTTCTTCCCGCGATAGAAAAAGCCGTCACAGGTTGCGCAGCCTGAAACCCCATAACCCTGAAAATGGGATTCGCTGTCGATCCCCAGCCAGCGGGCCTGCGCCCCCGTGGCGATCACAACGGACTCTGCCTCATAAACCGCCCCTGACTCACAGGCGCAGACAAAAGGACGTTTGGAGACATCAATCGAGGTAACCGTGTCCGTCACAAGCTGGGTTCCGACGCGCTCTGCCTGCGCTGACATTTGCTCCATCAACCACGGCCCTTGAACTGGGTCGGCAAATCCGGGGAAATTCTCGACATCCGCCGTAATGGTCAGCTGACCGCCGGGCTGCATCCCCTGTAGCAGGATCGGCGACAAGTTGGCGCGCGCCGTATAAATGGCCGCCGTGTAACCAGCGGGGCCTGCACCGATAATGAGTACTTTCGTATGAATAGGTTGCATCTTAACCACACCCTTCAGTGTTTTTTTTCAAAGGCCACATTCTGCACCTCAGCCCTTCGATTCGTAATTATACTTACAAGACGATCTTTTCTTTTCCACGGAAAGGAGCCATGGATTCCATGACCTGTCTTCCTTGCAAACGTATCCCGTCCAAGATACTGGGTATAATCATCATCTTTTTCATCGGCTTCGCGCTGGCGACAGCCTATATGCTTAATGATTATCACGCAACGCTTATGAAAGACAGGCAGGCGAAAACGCAGCAACTTGTTGAAAATGCCACCAACTTGGTTAATTACTATTATGAGAAATTCCAAAAAGACGAACTGAGCGAAGATCAAGCCAAACACTATGCTTTGGCGGCCATTAAACAGATATCACTGGAACAAGAGAGCTATTACTGGGTGATGGATACCGTTCCTGCTATGGTCATGCACCCCGTTCAACCCTCTATGGATGGGATGAAACTGGGCGATTATATCGGCCCCGACGGACGGAAGCTCTTTCACGAGATGGTGGCCATCGCCAAAAATCAAGGCACAGGCTTTGTTCACTACCAGTGGACGAAACCCGGCACGCCGCCGGGGACTCTTTTCCCGAAAGTTTCCTATATCAAAATGTTTAAGCCATGGTCATGGATCGTCGGGGCTGGCGTTTACGTCGATGATGTCAATGCCGCTTATTGGAATGCGGTGTATATCACAGTAGGGTTGTTCATTGCGTGCATGATGTTTATTCTCGCGCTCGCGATGACGGTCAGCGAGAGTTTGAAGAAGAGCTAATCCCGACCGTCTCCGTTTCATTAACGGCTGATCATAGGTTGGAAATCAAATGCTTGTACGCGGTCTTGTTGTTACGCTGATCCTTTCTTTTATGAACTTGTATATTGCCAACCGCTTCAAGGCGCGGATTGATCCCGGCAACCTTTGGGCTTGTCTGGCGGCCTTATTCTTTTTCCTCTTTTTTGTGGCGCAGATGTTTTGGCCGGTCAACGGCTTTATCCTGCGAGGCCTTTTGTCCGGCAGCCCTCTTATCGAGATGCTGACGCGTATATCCTTTGTCGCGCTCGGGATCTTTAGCTGTTTGCTGATTTATACCATGGCGCGTGATCTCGTTTATATTGCTCTTTCGTTCATCTCGAAAGACGCGGCGTTGCGTTTTTATGGCATTTACTCGCTCATCTTTGTTATGGGGCTGACGAGCGTCAACGTCTTGGTCGGTCTGTCTGGTGCACTGTCCGTGCCAGTTGTCCATCGGCTTGATGTACCGCTCGCCAAACTGGCTCCCGCCTTTGATGGCCTGACGATTGCCCAGCTGAGCGATATTCATATCGACTCCTTTTTGGGTAAGGATTTTTTGGACGGCGTTGCCAAGACTGTTAAGGAGCTGAACCCCGACATGCTTGTCCTGACGGGCGATATCGCCGACACCTATTCCACTGAAGGGATAGCGGAAATCGCCGCATTACGCGAGATTACACCGCCTTATGGCAAATATTACGTCACGGGCAATCACGAATATTATTGGGATGCCAAAGGCTGGGAATCCGCGATGACCCAAACAGGTTTTACGGTGCTTACCAATTCACATAGCCTGATCGAGAAGGACGGCCAGCACTTGGCCATTGCCGGTGTGCCCGACCCGACCTCCGTCGTCATCAAAGAGCCGCCCTTGACGAATTTTGCGGCGGCACGCGCGGGGATACCGGACGAGGCGGTCAAGATTATCCTCTCACACCAACCCCAGTTGGTTCGCTTGGCACAGCAGGAAGGCTTTGATCTGCAACTGTCCGGCCATACGCATGCGGGGCAGTATTTCCCCTTCACGCTCATTATCCGCCTTTTCCAGAAATACACGCACGGCCTTTATAACGTGAAGGACATGAAGCTTTACGTCAACAAGGGCACAGGCTTCTGGGGCCCGCCGTTGCGCACGGGCGGCGCGGGTGAGATTACGCTTCTGACGCTGCGCGCACGGAAAGAGTAAGGGCCTCCCGTGCTTCTTTCAGCTTTTTGAAATCCTCATCGGCGTGATAGGACGAGCGCGTCAGAGGCGAGCTGGACACCAGCAAGAATCCTTTGGCTTTCGCCATGGAAGCATAGGTTTCGAACTCTTCGGGTGGCACATAGCGATCCAACGGCGCGTGCTTGGGGGTCGGTTGCAGGTATTGCCCGATGGTCAGGAAATCGACCTTGGCAGCCCGCAGATCGTCCATCACCTGCCCGATCTCTTCCATCGTCTCGCCAAACCCGACCATCAGGCCTGACTTGGTGAAAAGAGCCGGATCGCGTTCCTTCACCTCGTCCAGAAGCCGCAATGAGGTATAATACCGCGCCCCGGGCCGGATCGAGGGATACAGACGGGGAACGGTTTCCAGATTGTGGTTGAACACATCCGGCTTGGCTTCAGCCAACCGCGCCGCCCCACCCTCTTTGCCTTTGAAATCAGGCGTTAGGACCTCGATCATGCAGTCCGGCACCTTGCGGCGCAGGGCTTCGATCACCTTGACAAAATGTGCTGCGCCACCGTCCGGCAGATCGTCGCGATCGACCGAGGTCACGATGACATAAGCCAACCCCATCCGCGCCGCTGCCTCGGCGAGCCGCTCTGGCTCGCCCGCATCTAGCGGCTTGGGCTTGCCTGTCGCGACATTGCAAAAGGCGCATGCCCGCGTGCAGACATCGCCCATAATCATAAAAGCCGCATGCTTGCGCTTCCAGCAGGCCGCGATGTTCGGGCAGGCCGCCTCCTGACAGACGGTGTTCAAATGCAGCCCCTCGATCAGCTCCAGCGTCTTGGCATAACCGAAGCTTGCGGGTGAGCGCACGCGCAGCCAGTCTGGTTTCGGCGGCGAGGGAGCATCGGGACGCTTGGCTTTTTCGGGATGACGTTCTTTATGAAATGACATGTTTGACAATATCTCCACGACCGTTAAGCTACGCTATCGCATGACAAGGAAAGAATCAATCCAATGACCTCAAACGACCATGAAGGCCCTTGGGGGCCGAGCGGCGGCGACCCACAACAGATCAAGAAGGATTCTGCCCAGCCCAACCATAGCAAGGGAACGGGACCGCGTAAGCCCTCTTCCGGCGGCGGCGGCAGCTATAATCCGCCCCCTGATTTGAACGAGTTTTTGGAGAAGATGAAGGGGAAATTCGACCCCTACAAACCCCGAAGCCACCTTCACCTGTTCGTTGGTGTTGTTGCCGTCGTCGCGGTTTTCTGGATTTTGAGCGGCGTATATATGGTTGCGGCCAATCAGGTCGGCGTTGTCATGCGCTTTGGGGCCTATAACCGTACCGAGCAGGCGGGCCTCCACTACCGCCTCCCAGCCCCGTTCGAGGAAGTTTTGCTTCCCGTCGTGACGGCGCAAAACGAAATACAGATCGGGTTCAGGAACTCTGTCAGAGGGGCCAATGATCTCCGCGCTCTGCCCGAAGAAAGCATGATGCTGACGCAGGACGAGAACATCATCAACGTCCAGTTCACCGTTTTCTGGCGCGTTGCGGACGTCAATGACTATCTCTTTGAAATCCGCAATCCCGAATCTACCGTCAAAATGGCGGCGGAAAGTGCCATGCGCGAAGTCATCGGCCAAAACAAGCTGCAATTCGCCCTGACGGAAGGACGCAGCCAGATTGCCGGCGAAGCGGCCAAAAGGCTTCAGGAGCTGGTGGACGAATACAAGGCCGGTATCATGATCACCCAGATCAACCTGCAAACGGTCGCTGTGCCCGACGAGGTCAAGGACGCATTTCAGGATGTTGTGAACGCGCGTCTCGATATGGAGCGTTACCAGAACGAGGCGACAGCCCATGTCAACGAAGTGATTCCCAAGGCTAGGGGTGACGCCAGTCGCTTGATCCAGCAGGCCATGGCCTATCGCGACCAGAAAGTCGCCGTCGCCAAGGGCGATGCTGAACGGTTCAAGTCTGTTCTGGGGGCCTATAGCCTCGCGCGCGATGTGACCAGCAAACGACTTTATCTTGAAACGATGGAGAGCGTTTTGGGCGATGCCCAAAAGGTTATTACCGATGAACAGGTCGGGACGATGCCTTTCTATCCGCTCGACGCGCTGAAAAACAAAAAGGATTCCGCCCGATGACACCGCGCCAGATTTTCTTGATCGTTTTTGGTTTTCTGCTTCTGATTGGGATCGGCGATAGCTATTTCGTTGTGCGCCAGACCGAGCAGGCCATCATCTTCCAGTTCCGCGACATCGTCCGTGTGGTTGATCGGGCGGGGTTGCATTTCAAAATGCCTTACGTTCAGGATGTTGAAATCATCGAAAAGCGCGTTCTGGCCGTCGATGCGCCATCGCAGGAAATCATGCTGGCCGAGCAAAAGCCGCTTGAGGTCGATGCCTTTGCCCGTTACCGGATTGTCAACCCCGTGCTTTACTTCCAGCGCGTGCGCAGCGAGCGCACGGCCCGTGATCGGCTCAGCACCATGCTGAACTCGTCCATGCGTAGCGTGCTGGGGACCATCAAGCTGGCGACCCTGCTTTCGACCGACCGTGTTGGCGTGATGGACAAGATCGCTTCCCAGCTGAATCAAGAGGCCAAGGATTTCGGGATCGAGATCATCGACGTCCGCATCCGCCGCACCGATCTGCCTGATAAAACAAGCGGTGCCGTTTTTGCCCGCATGCGCTCCGAACGCATTCAGGACGCCGCACAAATCCGCGCGACAGGTCAACAGGAAGCCGTCCAGAAAAAGGCCGATGCCGATCGTCAGGCGACCATTATTGTGGCCGAAGCCTTGGGGGAATCCGAAAAGATCAAGGGTGAAGGCGACAGCGAGTCCCTCAAGATCATCGCCGAGGCTACCAGCAAGGATCCCCAGTTTTTTTCCTTCTGGCGGTCAATGCTGGCGTACCGCGAGGGGCTGAAGCCTGAAAACACTACCTATATCCTCAAGCCGGACAGTGAGTTCTTCCGGTATTTTCAAGGGATTCCAAAGTGAATCTGGTCGTCATGCGCGATACATCCATTCCTTCGTCATTGCGAGGAGGCCTTGGCCGACGAAGCAATCCAGTCCTGCACCCAGCGACTTGGGGGCTGGATTGCCACGCCAAGCAAGCTTGGTTCGCAATGACCTTGTGGCTTTTTTCTCATCATTTACCGGATGATCGATCAGGCGGACATAAAACTGCCAGATTTTTCCGCAATCTTTTTGACTCTTGTGACTTAGAAGGAGTTTACTCATGCGACAAAGCCTGAAATCCTTTTTCTTCCTGATGCTTCTTGCGCTGGGGCTTTCTTTCCCGCCATCACAGCCAGCGTGGGCCAGCGCACCTCCGGCGACTTTTGCTGATCTGGCTGAAAAGCTGCTCCCCTCGGTTGTCAATATCTCGACGACGCAAACCGTTGAACGCCGTGAGGATATGCCGGAGTTCGAGTTCGACTTTCCTGAAGGTTCGCCTTTCCAGAAATTTTTCGAAGAGTTCAACGAACAGCAAAACCGTCATCTCCCTCAAGGCGGAGCGGATACCCCCAAAAGCGTCAAGCGCAAAGCTACGTCGCTTGGCTCTGGTTTCGTGATTGATCCTGCCGGTTATATCGTCACCAATTACCACGTTATTCAGGACGCCGATGAAATCACGGTGATCTTGCAGGACGATACCAACCTGACGGCCAAATTGGTTGGCAAGGACAAGAAGACCGATCTGGCTTTGCTGAAAGTTGATAGCAAAAAACCCCTGACAGCTGTTACCTTTGGCGAGAGCGACAAGGTGCGCGTCGGCGACTGGATTTTGACCATCGGCAACCCGTTCGGCCTTGGTGGCACGGTGACCAAGGGCATCATCTCCGCCCGCGCCCGCGATATCAACTCTGGCCCTTATGACGACTTCCTGCAAACCGATGCGCCGATCAATCGCGGCAATTCGGGCGGTCCGATGTTCAATATGGATGGTGAAGTGATCGGCGTGAATACCGCGATCTATTCTCCCTCTGGCGGGTCGGTCGGGATCGGCTTTGCCATTCCCTCCTCCATGGCGAAGGGCGTGATCGACCAGCTGAAAACCGTAGGCTTTACCAAGCGCGGCTGGATTGGCGTGCATATTCAGGCTGTGACGCCAGAAATTGCCGAAAGCCTCGGCCTCTCCAAACCGATGGGAGCCCTTGTCTCCAGCATCACGGCGGAGGGTCCTGCCGCTAAAGCCAAGGTCGAAGTCGGCGACGTGATCACCAGCTTTGATGGCAAGGACATCACGGAAATGCACCGCCTGCCCCGCGTCGTGGCCGAAACGGCTGTTGACAAGACTGTCTCGATGAAAGTGCTGCGCAAGGGCAAGGAGATCGAGCTTAAAGCCAAGGTCGGACAGCTTGATCAGGACAAGGACGAAGTGGAAGCCGACGCGACGGCTGATAAGGCCGAGCCTGCGCAACCCCAGTCCGACAAAATCGAAGTGATGGGCCTGAGTGTCACGCCAGTGACCGACAGTCTGCGCAAACGCTACAGCCTGACCAAAGATGTTGTCGGTCTTGTTGTCACGTCAGTGGCGCAAGAGGGGCCAGCGGCGGATACGGGCCTGTTGACCGGTGACGTGATCACCGAAGCCGGACAGGAAGACCTGAAGTCAGCGGGCCAACTGACCGAGCTGGCGCAAAAGGCCAAAAAGCAGGAGAAGCCTCTCCTGCTTCTGGTTGACCGCAAGGGCGAGCTGCGTTTTGTGGCCGTCAGCCTCGACAAAAAGAAGCGTAAAAACGGCGACCGCGACAAGTAACCCGTCAAAAGCCGCCTGCCTTTAAAGGCAACAGAACGACCCTCCCTTAACGGGGAGGGTTTTTCTTTGGGAAGGTTTTCTCGGAGAGAAAGGTGAGCGAGCTTCACGCTCCTCTCCTACCTGAGTCATCCCCGCGAAAGCGGGAAACCATCTTCAACGCAAGGAAAACTTCGACAGTCATGAATCCCCGCTTTCGCGGGGATGACTCAAGTGGGGGATTGGGTCGGGTTAACCATAAAATGAGAACAAAACGTGAAATAGCTCTAGAATGCATCAGGATCGCCGTAGAGAGGTCTTTATTCTACCGTGTAGGGGTATAGCTGGCACCTTCGTTCCGGCCCTCTACGAGGCCTCTACGGGCCCAGAAGCAGCATTAGAAGGACCAATTTAGGCCTTTCTTCTTAAATCCGGTTTGGGAGGCGATTTGAAGGCGTGGGAAGGGGCGGCAGAGGTCCCTACTCCTCTTCGACCCAATTCGCGAAGTCGGTGTCGTCGCGGGCGATGGCGGCTTCATCTTCAACGGCAGGCATGGTGGCGAGGATCGGACGGGTGTCGAGCAGGCCTGCGGCCTTCAGCTCCTCAACCCCCGGAAGTTCACTAAGCGCGGCCAGATTGAAGTGACTGAGAAACTCGGGCGTCGTTTTCCATGTCAGGGGGCGGCCCGGTGTGTCACGCCGCTTGCCCGGCCTGATCCAACCGATCTCCAGCAGAATATCAAGCGTGCCTTTGCTTGTTTCGACGCCACGAATGCTTTCGATCTCGCCACGCGTCACCGGCTGGTGATAGGCGATAATCGCCAGAACCTCCGAGGCCGCCTTGGGCAGCTTGCGGCGCGGCTGGCGCGTGATGGTCATCAGCGGCGCGAGTTCTGGCGCGGTGCGGAAACTCCAGTACCCGTCATTTTCAACCAGATTGACCCCGCGCTGGGCATAGTGCGCTTGCAGCGTTTCAATCATGGCCGTCAAGTCTGCGCTCTCGCCCAAATGGTTTTGCAAGCTCTGGGCCGACACAGGCTCATTGCTGGCGAACAGGATCGCCTCTAACAGCCGGAGAGCCGTGTCCATTTCTTCGGAAGTTTGCGCGTCACTCATTATGCGTGTCCTCTACGGGTTGGCGCGGTGCGGGCTCGTCCTTATCGGTGCGGCCACGCAAATAAATGGTCGAAAAAGTCTGGCTCTGGCGGATTTCAAGCTCGCCCGCTTTCACAAGCTCTAGCATCGCGGCGAAGGTGGAGGCGATGGCGGAGCGTGCCTGTAGCCCCTCATGCCCCTTCATATTGGGCAGATAGGCGAACAGATTATCCCACTCGGCCCCGCCGCCCAGCATCCGGCGCAGGCGAAGCAAGCTCTCCTCCATGCTGTAGAGTTTGGTGGGCTTGATGTCATAGCTGTCGGGTTTGCGGCGGCGTTGCGGTGCGCCCAGCGCGGAGAGCAAATCATAGATCGGCAAAAAGTAAACCGGCTTTTCCTCGACAGGCCGCTTTTCGGGGCACCCGCGCAGGAAAAAATCACACCCCAGTTGCGGCAGCTCGTAAAGCTGCGCCGCCGCCTTTTGCATGGCTTCAAGGCGCATCAGCTGGAACTTCAAAGCCTCGGCCATCTCGGCGGCGTTGGGCTCATCTTGCGGCGGCTCTGGCAAAAGGAGGCGCGACTTCAGGAACGCGAGCCATGCCGCCATCACCAGATAATCGGCTGCAATCTCTAGCCGCAGGTGGCGGGCATTGTTGATATAGTTCAAATACTGCTCGGCCAGTGCGAGGATCGAGATGGTGGCGAGATCGACCTTTTGCTCCCGCGCCAGATTAAGCAGGAGGTCAATCGGCCCGTCATACCCTTCCAGCGCAACGACCAAGTCGTCCGCGTGCGGCCGCATCGGCACGGCTGACTCTACAGCCTGATCGGTCATTTCGGTCGGGGTCTCCGTCATCGGGCTGTCCGGCCCTTATTTCTTCTTTTTGAAGGCGGCGGCCAGCTGGTGCATGACCGTGGCCTGACGCTCCGACGATTTGGGCGGCGGCACCTTGGAGGGGCGGCGTTTCTCGCCCTTGGCGGTCGGAAAGACAATCGCGTCGTCAAACGAATGGCCGGCCTTCTTGTCCGTTTTCATCAAGTCGGCGATTGCGTCATCGACAATCCCTTTAAGGGAAGATTTGGTCAGGCCCAGCAAAAGGGGTAAATCACGCACAGCCCATGTCACAAGCAGTTTGCCTGCGTCACGCTTGTTGCCACCGGTGGCTTTCAAGGCTTCATGAATCTTGGCGTTTACATAATCTTCGGTCATGTCGACGGCTCCTTACTGCGAATCGCACCCGAGTATAGCCCGTAAGGGCGACAGCCTCCAACTTTTTCCCTTATCTCGGCACGGGGACTGGCAAAAGGGCGAAAAACCGCTTAAAGACCGGCGTCGGCACCCGAAACACGGCATAGGGGCGCTCTTTGGGTGTCGGCAAGAACGGCACCTTGGTCATGACCAGATGCGGCAGATAGGCGACATGCTGCGGCGTATGGGCCAGTTTGAAATAGGTATAATCTTCCCCGACATGCGCAAAGACAGGTTGACGCGCCATCAGGACATTGTTCTGGCCCGGATGGGGAAAAATGTTACTCGGCTTGAAAAAGGAAAGCCCCTGCTTGACCCACATGACAACCAGTCCGGTTTTCAAGATCAACCGCATCCTGCGGCCACCAAACCATGTGCGGCCTTCATTTTCGGCCCTGATGACTTCGTGCTCGCGGGCGATATATTCGGCTTGCGCTTTTTCGATTAACTTGAGGGCTGTGGTTTTATCACCATCCGTCAGATGATCGAACTGCTCGCTGAGCACAATCAGCTCGGTATTCAAACGCGACAGCTCTGTATCCAGACTGGCATTGGCGGTGTTAATCTGTGGCATAGGGGGTCCCTCCTGTGAATGGGGAGGTTTCTAGCATAGTACAGCGGATCCAACACAAACTAAAAATGTCATGGCATTTGTGGAGAACGGGATAGAAAAAACGAATGTTTTATCTTGGACTACCAAAAATCGGTATTAAACTCCCCATAAGAGGCAGCTTAATGCTTTATAAACCACTGTTTTTACTCATTACTTTCATGGGCAGCCTGTATAATGCGAGCATACTGATGCAAAACGGGCAGATAAGCCCTTGGTTAACAAAAGATGAAACCATTTTGAGAATCCATAGGAGGAAGCTATGTTAGGAGCAGTATTACTCAGAAACCCAACAGCAAACACCCGCCCCGCCTTGAGGCTGGTTGTTACGAAAAAAGGACGCCTCGCTTTGGTTGAAGCTCGTTTCATGGGCATGATTCAACAGACATTGGATTTTCGCGATCCTGTCGAAGGCGAGGTGCATGAAATTAAGGGTGCCGAAAAACCGGAGCAAAATGGTTGCTATTTCGTCAAGATTTCTGAAATGGATTCAAACGGCCTTATAACCGCCTATGTGACGGCATCACAAAAGATCACAATTCCAGAAACTGTGAAAGATTTCGGAATACGCAATGGCGGCATTTATTCTGTGAAAGAAGATGGCATTAAAATCCCACGATGGCCGAGGGCAAAAAGGGATCAAATTAAGCCGGACGATCCACGTTTCCGTGCCTTGGTTTTGAGCCTTCGAAAGGCAACCAGGCATTCCATAAAGCCCGTATAAGCGTCAACACGTCAAACAATTGGGGTGTAAGGTGCTTATGTTCAAACGCTGTGCGCGTGAAATTTGCCAAAAACACGTGAAGCCAAAGATTGATGCTGCTGTTCCGAACAGCGGTTTCGGCAAGGCTCATTGCATCCTCTTTTATGCCGGCCCTGACGATGAAATCAAAAATGCCGTTTACGGCCTGAAAAGAAAAGTCAACGCCACATGGAAACGTGCAGGTCGGGTCGCACACAGGCTAAAAGCAAAGCGCATTGACAATACGGAAGTCTTTAAATTCCTGATGGGGACAGACTTTGCGGATATTATTGAAGATTACACAACGCGTTATGGCTTGAGCGATAAAGAGAAAAAATCCCTCAACCAAGAAGTCTGGAACTTTGCCTCGGCGCGATTTGCGCGGACAGATTTTAAAGAAGCAGTGATGCTGGTTTGTGGGGCTGGGCCTCGGTCATCTTTCCGCGTCAAAGAAATGGTCAGCATGCTCAAGGGGCGGCATCTTGAAGTTTTCAACGGCATGCCTGCGCAAATGTTCCGTGAAATCGGCAAGCTCAAGGAAAAAGAGCTGTTCCGGTTTGCGTCTATGTCGGCCCTGATTCTGCTGAAAGAGGCTGCCGACAACCTAAAAACAAAAGCTTCCATGAATGAGTACAGCCGCCAGCTCAAGTATTTTCTGGCCGACGAAAAGGGGATGCGCGAGCATTTCTATACCTTGCCTGTGGCACAGAGGGAAGAAATAAGCCACAGGGAAGCAACAATCCTGAAGAACTATGGCGTTTTAGATAAGTTCGAGGCATTTTTCAAAACAGGCATGGGAGTTGATGTTGTGTTCCCTGTTTTGCGCACCCCAGCTTCAGCCACCCCCACAATCAAGCCCATGGGCCTTGCCGCCTAATCCATACGCGGTAAGAAGATGATTTCTTTTCCCCCTACCCCACCATATTCGCCATTTCACCCAAGGCTTTTTTCAGGCCCGCTAGGCGGGCGGGGAGCGCGTCCCAACTGCGCAGTAAAACAAGTTTCTGATCGGGGCGGACTTTGACGGTTCCCGCTTGGCTGGCGATCCACTGAATCAGCAAATCGGGGCGGGCAAACCTGTCTTCATGAAAGCCGATCACCGCGCCCTTGGGGCCCGCATCCAGTTTCGCAATGCCACAGCGGCGGCAGAGCTGTTTGATCGCCATGGTTTCCAGAAGGTTCTCCACCTCCTGCGGCAGCGGGCCGAAGCGGTCCAGCATCTCGGCGGCGATGGCCTCGACCTCATGCGCCTGCCGTCCATCCGCCAGACGGCGATAGAGACTGAGCCTCACATTCAAATCGGTGACATAGGTTTCGGGGATCATAACGGACAGGCCGATGTTGATTTGCGGCGTCCAATGATCGTGCAGCATGGGCTGACCCTCGCCATCCGATGCGCCGGAGCCTCCCGCCTTGGCCTCGGCCACCGCGTCTTCCAGCATTTGCTGGTAAAGCTCCACGCCGACCTCGCGGATATGGCCCGATTGCTCTTCGCCCAGCAAATTGCCGGTGCCGCGAATATCCATGTCATGGCTGGCGAGCTGAAAGCCCGCGCCAAGCTGGTCGAGCGTTGCGATCACCTCAAGCCGTTGCTGCGCCGTTGAAGAAAGCGGAGCCTTCGACGCATAGGTGAAATAGGCATAGCCGCGCTGTTTGCTGCGCCCCACGCGCCCGCGCAACTGATAGAGCTGGGCGAGGCCAAACATATCGGCGCGGTGCAGAATGATGGTGTTGGCGTTGGGAATATCGAGGCCCGACTCGACGATATTCGTCGCCAAAAGCACGTCAAACTTCTTGCCATCGAAGGCGTTCATGATGTCGTCCAGCTCGCCCGCGCTCATGCGGCCATGGGCAGAGACAAGTTTCAACTCGGGCGCAAGCTCGCGCAGCTCTTCACTCAGCGCGGCTAAATCTTCGATACGCGGGCAGACATAGAAGCTTTGCCCGCCGCGATAATGTTCACGCATCAACGCCTCACGGATCACGACAGGATCAAACGGCAAGACATAGGTGCTGACGGCCAGACGATCCACGGGCGGCGTGGTGATGAGGCTGAGTTCCCTCACGCCCGTCAGCGCGAGCTGCAACGTGCGCGGGATCGGTGTGGCGGTGAGCGTCAGAACGTGCACATCGGTGCGGAGTTGTTTGAGTTGCTCTTTCTGTTTCACGCCGAAATGTTGCTCTTCGTCGATGATGACAAGGCCGAGCCGCTGGAACTTGATTTCCTTGCCGAGCAGCGCGTGCGTGCCGATGACAATATCAACCTTGCCGTCGCGAATTTCTTCTTTGGTCTGCTTGGCTTCCTTGGGCGTGACCATGCGCGAAAGCTGCGCGATACGCATGGGAAAGCCCGTGAAACGCTGGACGAAGTTTTGAAAATGCTGCCGCGCCAGCAGCGTGGTGGGCGCGACGATGGCGACTTGAAGCCCCGCCGAGGCCACGGCAAAAGCGGCGCGGAGCGCGACTTCGGTTTTACCAAAACCGACATCACCGCAAACAAGGCGATCCATCGGCTTGCCACTCGCCAAATCGGCAAGGACTGCTTCGATGGATTGTTCCTGATCGTCTGTTTCGTTATAGGGAAAGCGCGAGGCAAATTCCTGATAGCCGCCTTCGGCGCACTCGATAATTTCGGCTTGGCGAAGCTGCCGCTCTGCCGCGATTTTGATAAGGTCGCCCGCGATTTCCAGAATGCGTTTTTTGACGCGCGCCTTACGCGCTTGCCACGCCACGCCGCCGAGTTTGTCCAGCACCGCGCCCGCATCGGCGGAGGCGTAACGTGACAGCACATCCAGATTTTCGACAGGCACAAAAAGCTTGTCGCCGCCATCGTAAATCAGGCGGATGCAATCATGCAGGGCCCCCAGCGCGTTGATGGCCTCCAGCCCTTCATAGCGGGCTATGCCATGTTCGGCATGAACGACGAAATCGCCGACATTGAGGCTGCCCAATTCAAGCTGAAACTGCGCGGAGGCTTTGCGTTTCTTAGTCTGACGAACAAGGCGGTCGCCTAGAATATCTTGCTCCGAGATCACGACCATATCGGGCGCGACGAAGCCATGCTCCAGCCCCAGCACAACGAGCGTGATCAGCTTGACATCAAGCTTGCGCACTTGCTCCCAATCCTTGGCAGCGACTTGGACGTTCACGTCATGGCTGCGCAGCAATCCGGCAATCCGTTCGGCAGAACCGTTTGAATAGCACGCGATCAAAACGCGCTTGCCCACCGCCTGATGCTGTGCGGCATAGGCTTTGATTTCCTGATACAGATCAACATCGCTTCGCGCCCGCGCGTCGGCAAAATTGCGCCCGCGCTGACCACCCGCATCCAGTGACTCGCCCTCTTCCTGAAAGGGCGAGAACAGAGCCGTGGCGCGGTCTTTCAAAAGGGCATCCAAGGCAGCGGGCGAGTCAAAGAAACGCTCCGGCGGCACGGGCTTATAAGCGACGACGTTTTTGTCCCGTCCGCGTCGCGCCGCTTCATAAAGCCCTAGGCGCGATTTATAGAAATCCTCTATCTGGCCAAAGCGGGAGAGCAAGGCTTCGCCTGCATTCGGATCAAAAAAGACGGGCGCGTCCGCCGCATAATCGAAAAGCGAGACAAGCCGCGGATAAAAAAGCGGCATCCAATGCTCGACGCCGGAAAATTTCTGTCCCGCTGATACGGCCTCATAAAGCGGGTCGCTGTCGCTCGACACGCCAAACAATTCGCGATAGCCGGAGCGGAACAAGGCGATGGTTTGCTCGCTGAGCAAAATCTCGCTCGTCGGCTCTAAAGAAAAAGTGTTCAGCTTTTCGCTCGAGACTTGGCTGAGCGGATCAAAAAAGCGGATCGACTCCACCTCGTCGCCAAAGAAATCGAGGCGAACGGGATTGTCAAAGCCAGTCGGGAAAAGATCCACAATGCCGCCACGCACCGCATACTCGCCAACTTCGCGCACCGTGCCCGCGCTGTGATAGCCGCGCGCCGACAACAGGCGGGTGAGTTTCTCGATGGGAAAGCTCGCGCCGACGGATAGGTCTAGGTTCGTGTCCTTGACCACTTCGGGTGGCAAAACGCGTTGCAGGACGGCGTTCACTGTGGTGAGCAAGACGCGCGGCTTGTTTGAGCTAACGCTCAGCGCGGCGAGAGTCGCGACGCGCTGGCCCGACAAATCCGCCTGCGGCGAAATCCGGTCATAGGGCAAGCAATCCCACGCCGGAAAGGTCAGCACCTCCACATGCGGCGCGAAAAAGGCGATAGCCTCGGCCAGAAACGCGGCCCGCAAATCGTCCAGCGCGACATGCACAACAAGCTTTGACGGCGCACGCAAAGCGGCCTCGGCCAACAACCGAGCCTCATGCCCCGCCGGAGCCCCGCCAATCCGGCACTTTCCCGCACGGTCGGGTTTAAAAGATGAAAGGAACATTGTTGTGTCATACACTATCTCGACACAAGCACACCACGGATTTCTGTACTATAATCTACAAGAATATCTTGTCCGCATCATCTCAGCCGTCCATGCCCCATCGGCTGGAATAAAACGACGCGCGGGCATTTCTTTCTGATAATGCTTTAGCGTATAGGGTACCGTTGTCCCCAGACTGACCAGATCGTTGACCGTGATAACACGGTCCGTCTGATCTCCCCTCTCTTGCCATGTCATAAACATGGCTGCAATGGAGCTAAGTGCGCGTTCCGAGCGTTCGCCATAATAAGATTTGTATTTCTTTGGACGCCAATCTAATTCATCCGAAACGAGCATATGGCGGTTTGTTGGGCTTCCTGCAAAAAGGGCCATGTTACGACGACCTAATAGTTCAAACCGAACTGCTCTAAATTCTTCAATTTGCTCAACCCCCGGAAAATCATCAACCCATTCGCTATTAAGATCATAAGTGAACGCATTCTTCAGTTCAAATTTGTTGCAATTTATCAAAATAATACTGCGTTCGTGGTTTTCAGAAACGAACAATGTATCATGATAGAGTGTAATTGGCTTATTTTGGTGTTCGGCGATAACAACTGGGACGAAGTTTTCGTTACTCATATGAATCTCCACATTCTGAACGTTTAGGTCAGTCAGCAGATACCACCACTTTTTGTTTTAAAAAACAATTTGTTATGGTTAAAATTGATAGGCTTTAGAAATCCCACAAACCTTGCTACCCTGCCGATCATGAGGCCTGTGATTTTATTTCCCCTGTTTGCCAGTTTGACGACCCTGAAGGGCGTGGGGGCGAAGCTTGCGCCGCTTTATGCGCGGCTGATGGGCGAGAAAATCGTCGATGTGCTGTGGCATTTGCCGATTGGCGTGATCGACAGGACCTATAGCCCTTCCCTGAAATATGCCGATAAAGGGAGGGTGGCGACGCTGACCCTGACTGTGCTTGAGCATGCGCCTGCGGCCTCGAAGGGCAAACCCTACCGCATCGCTGCGACGGATGGCAGCGACGATATAACCCTCACCTATTTCACCTCCAAGGGGGAGTATCTCGCCAAGGTTTATCCCGTCGGCAAGCAGGTGGTGGTCAGCGGCAATCTGGAGCGGTTCGGTCATGGCTGGACGATGAGCCATCCCGACTATGCCCTGCCGCCCGAGCGGAAGGGGGAAATACCCGATCTGGAACCTGTCTATCCCCTGACCGAGGGGATTTCCCGCAAGATGGTGCATAAGCTGGCGCAGCAAGCTTTGGCGATGGCTCCCGCCTTGCCAGAATGGCACGATCCGTCACTTATGCAGCGCGAAGGCTGGCCAAGTTGGTTGGAGGCATTAAAAGCTGCACATAATCCTCCCCCCGCCCCAACCCAGCCTTCGGCCTCAACGCCCTTCGGCGTCGAACCCCGCGAGGGGGAGAGGCTTTTGTCGCTTCCCCACCGCCGCCTTGCTTATGACGAGCTTTTGGCGGATCAGTTGGCACTGGCTATTATTCGCCGCCACCATCGGGCGATGGCGGGGCGCAGCCTTGCAGGAAGCGGGGAGCTTCAAAGAAAACTGGAATCCTCCCTGCCCTTCACGCTAACCGATGGACAAAAGCAAGCCATTGCCGAGATCGGCGCGGATATGGCGGCCCCGCGCCGGATGCTGCGGCTTTTGCAAGGCGATGTCGGGTCGGGCAAAACGATTGTCGCGTTGATGGCGATGCTGCAAGCTCTTGAAGCGGGCACCCAAGCCGCCTTGATGGTGCCGACGGAAATCCTCGCCAAACAGCATTACGAGCGGCTGAAAAGCCTGCTGGAGCCGCTGCACATCCCCATCGGTCTGTTGGTCGGCAAGAGCAAGGGAAAGGATCGGCAATCGGTTTTGCAGGCTCTTGATGATGGCTCCCTAGGCCTTGTTGTCGGCACCCATGCGCTATTCCAGCAGGATGTCGCTTTCGCCAATCTGGGCCTTGCCGTGATGGATGAACAGCACCGCTTTGGCGTGCAGCAACGACTCCTTCTCTCCGAAAAAGGCAAGGGCGTGGATATTCTGGCCATGACGGCTACGCCTATTCCGCGCACGCTGACGCTCACGGCCTATGGCGATATGGATGTCTCGCGCCTGATGGAAAAGCCCGCAGGGCGGCAGCCGATTGATACGCGCCTCATTGACATAAACCGCCTTGAAGAAGTGATCGACGGCATCGGGCGGCAGCTCGCCAAGGGGGCGCAGGTCTATTGGGTCTGCCCGCTCGTCGAAGAATCGGAAAAGAGCGACCTTGCCGCCGCGACGCAACGCGCCGACCTTCTGGCCGAGCATTTCGGCGCGGCCAAGGTCGGGCTCGTCCATGGGCGTTTGGGCACCGAGGCAAAAGATCAAGTGATGCGCGCTTTTGCGGCGGGCGAGGTGAAACTGCTCGTCGCGACAACGGTGATCGAGGTCGGGGTGGATGTGCCCAACGCCTCGCTGATGGTCATTGAGCATAGCGAGCGGTTCGGCCTCGCCCAGCTTCATCAGCTTAGGGGCCGGATCGGGCGCGGGTCGGCGAAATCCACCTGCCTGTTGATGTATCAGGGCCCGCTTGGAGAGGTCGCCAAAGCCCGCCTGAAAACCATGCGCGAAACCGAAGACGGCTTCAGAATCGCGGAAGAGGATTTGTCTCTGCGCGGCCCCGGAGAGGTCCTTGGCACCCGCCAAAGTGGCCTGCCCGTCTTTCGCATGGCCGATCTGGCCCGCGACCGCGATTTGCTCGCCATGGCGCATGATGATGCCAAACTGATCCTGAACAAAGATTCAGAGCTCGCCTCCCCACGTGGCGCAGCCCTGCGCACCCTGCTCTACCTGTTCGAAAAAGACGCCGCCGTTAAGCTCTTCCGGTCCGGTTAGCGTGGCTTTGGCATAACGCCTAGCTTGGTGTGAGGGCTACCAGAACCTTTGACCTTTTTTTGATATGGTGTTATGGGTGTTAACCTATTCTTGTATTCAGAAGCGCATGAGGGTTTCTATGGCACAGCACAACGCTGACTTTCGGGAGAAAATGAAAAAAGCATTTCTTGCTGCTGCACTCCTCTGTGCTGGAGCTACGACTGCTCTGGCCGAAAATTATTCAGTTCATGTTGAATGGGGATACACCCCGCCTGACGAACCAAAAGTCACAGGTTTCTGTCTTTATCAGGAAGGCGTCAAAGTTTATTGCCTTGATGATACAAATACCAGCAATCCAATGAACGCAACGGCACTTGATGCATCCGTCAACCTTACAGCACCTATAACCAATTTCACGCTGACGGCTACTTTCAACGACAAAACTGAGAGCCCGCATTCTGCCCCGTTTGCTTTTACCCATGCTCTTGATGAGACAGATGATGAGACAGAATCAGCACCAAGCATTTACATAATGCGTCCAATCTTGGGTAAGTTGATGCCTGTACCGGGCTATTTGTCCATTCTTGCCGCTGACAGGCAAGAAGTGACCGGATTCGGGGTTCGGGAAGCCTTAACTAAGATATTTGACCTTGGCCCTCTTAAAAAGGCTATTCCCGTACGCCCTATGTCTAGCTCAAATGAAGCACTCATCGCGCAAAGAAGGCCTCTCCCGCCAAGGGTAGAGATTAATTAACCCAAGAGTCCTCCCCTTCTTGCGATTGTCATTACCCCTTCAGGCTGCTATATAAGGGGCCACAGGGGATTCAAGTGGAAACCCCGAGTCCAAGTTTAAATGGTTGACAGAGATGAGCTTTCGTATGAG
Organism: Alphaproteobacteria bacterium; assembly: GCA_028683655.1. Classification (GTDB taxonomy): domain Bacteria; phylum Pseudomonadota; class Alphaproteobacteria; order UBA9219; family UBA9219; genus UBA8914. The sequence goes on along the minus strand of JAQUHK010000007.1, from coordinate 3,277 downwards.
CCGCCGACGCCGGATTTTTGAAGGCAAGGGAAAGGTGCTTTTTGAAGGGCCCGAACCCGGTACGCTCGTCCAGTATTTCAAAGACGACACGACCTCGCGCAACAACCTTAAAAAGGGCACGGTGACGGGCAAAGGTGTCCTGAACAACCGTATCTCCGAATTTTTGATGAGCAAGCTTAACGAGATCGGCGTGCCGACGCATTTCATGCGCCGCCTGAACATGCGTGAGCAATTGATCCGTCAGGTCGAAATTATTCCGATCGAAGTCGTCGTTCGCAACATCGCCGCCGGAGCTTTTGCCAAGCGGCTTGGGCTGCCGGAAGGGACCGTGTTGCCACGTTCGATTATCGAGTTTTTCTTCAAGAAAGGCGGCGATGACAAGCCGATGGTTTCAGAAGAGCACATCACGGCTTTCGGTTGGGCCAATCCTTACGAGCTTGACGAGATCATGGCTCAAACATTGCGAATCAACGATTATATGTCCGGCCTATTCCTTGGGATCGGGCTTCGGCTTGTTGATTTCAGGCTTGAGTTTGGACGTATCTGGGATACCAATGAAGAGCTGCGGATCGTCCTTGCCGACGAGCTGAGCCCCGATAATTGCCGCTTGTGGGACGTGAAGACCAACGAAAAGATGGACAAAGACCGTTTCTCGGAAGATTTAGGCCGCGTTGAAGAGGCTTATCAGGAAGTGGCTCGCCGTTTGGGAATTTTGCCTGAAATGCCTCAAGAAACGGCACCTTTTTCAACGACCATAACCACCATGAACGAAAGATAAGGCTCATGAAAATTCGTATTGATATCATGTTGAAAGAAGGCGTTTTGGACCCTCAGGGAAAGGCGATCGGTCACGCTTTGGGGAGTCTTGGCTTCAAGGGCGTTGAAGAAGTGCGCGTCGGTAAAACCATCATCATGACCACACAGGAAACAGACCCCGCCAAGGCCACGGAAGACGCCAAGGCAATGGCCGAAAAGATTCTGGCCAATCTGGTGATCGAGGATTTCAAGGTTACGATCCTTTAATGAATTACCATTTAAATACTAATCGCAGTTCAAGTTTGGGGCACGACGACTACAAATTGAGTCATTCCCGCGAAAGCGGGAATCTATTCTTGAGCCATCCGTCCATTCAAAACGGTTCGGTTTCTCAAGCTGCCTCTCGGCAGATGGATCCCCGCTTTCGCGGGGATGACGCAGTTTTTTAAATGGTGTATCAACTCTTCCGATGCAAGGAAGCATAGAAGGGGTTTATCTTGTCAGGAGTATCGGGTATGAAAAACCTGCTGAATCGTTATGCGTGTTTAGTCCTTGCCGTGATCGGCCTTGCCGCCTGCGCGGGGACACCTCGTGACGAGGGGCAGGTCGTTTCCTATATCCGCCTTTCGCCCTCACCGCCCCCCGTGTCGCCGTATGAAGAAAAACTGACTTCCGACAACCCGATGCAAGAAGTTTGGCGCAAGGGGTATTGGGATTATGATGGCAAGCAATTCACATGGGTTGAAGGCCACCATATCACACGCCCCGATCCCACAGCCATGTGGACACCCGACCGCTGGGAACAACGCGCTTTTGGCTGGGCCTTCATTCCGGGCTATTGGCAATAACCCCCTACCTGTGACAACGCATGTGCACCGGACGGCTTTTAAAACGCGCTTTATACCAACGGCCCGATGAAAATACCCGCTTCGTCATCGCGAGGAGCGCAGCGACGTGGCGATCCAGTCCCCAAGTTTCCAGCAGCAGGACTGGATTGCCACGCTCCCTGCGGTCGCTCGCAATGACGAAGACGGCGCGACTCATGAGGCACTTCATTAGGCCGTTGGTATTACTGGTTCTCGCCTTCGGGATGTTGTGGACTCCCGCCCAAGCGAAAGAGGCGAAATACTATGTCCCCACGGGACAGCTTAGTGCCGCTTTCCAAGTCATGGACCAAGGCTATACCAACTTGCTCGGCATGTTCCAAAATGCAACCGGAGCCTTTGCGTTCGATCCGCAGACATCTACGATCAGCCAAATCAAAATCGCCGTCGATACCTCGATGATCTTGGGGCCGAACCAATCGGCTCTTTATGAATTCTCCAAGCTGCTTGAGACGCGTCGCTATGGCGAGATTTCGTTCATCGCGTCGGCTCCGGCCAAGTTCGACGGCGGCAAGGCTCAGATTAAGGGCACGCTGCGCGTTCACGGCCAAAGCAAGGCCGCTACGTTTGAAGGCACCCTCAACAATGTCGGCAAAGGCGATGATGAGGAAAGCGTGATGGGGCTGTCGCTTAAGGGCAGCTTCAACCGCTCTGACTTCGGCATGGCGGACGAGCCCGAAATCCCCAGCCGCTTTGGCGAGGCCGTAACGCTGCTTCTCGAAGCGCAAGCCATGAGGCAATGAGACATACAGCATCTCGTAAGTGAACTACCCCACACGTCATCACGAGGAGCGCGATAGCGCGACGTGGTGATCCAGTCCTGCTACTTGAAACTTGGGGACTGGATCGCCACAGCCCCTTCGGGGCTTCGCGATGACGGTAGAGACTCATAAGCCTTTTGCTCACGAATGAGCATTACTTCCCCTTATCCAAATACGGATTGTCGCCTTTTTTCAGGTTCCAGCGGATCGGCACGCCTTTAAGATCAAATGTCTTGCGCAGCCCGTTTGTCAAAAACCGGATATAGCTTTCCGGCAGTTTGTCCAGCTTATTGCCGAACATACAGAAAGTGGGTGGCCTGCCCTTGATTTGCGTGATATAGCGCGGTTTGACGCGCCCGCCGCCGACGATGGGCGGCGGATGATCGGCGAGCATGCCGGCAAACCAGCGGTTAAGCTGCCCCGTCGAGACGCGCTTGTTCCATGTGTCATAGCTTTTGCTAACCGACCGCATCAAGGTGCCGATCCCGTTGCCTTTAAGCGCGGAAATCGGAACAATGGTCACGCCCGACATTTGCGCGAGCGAGGCCTCGACCTTGGCTTCGATCATTTTGAGCGTCTCCGGCTTGCGCTCTACCGTATCCCATTTGTTGACGGCGATAACGAGGCCGCGCCCTTCTTCCGCGACATGCTGGGCGATCAGATAATCCTGTTTATCAAAGGGCATGTTCGCGTCGATCACCAAAATCACGACATGCGCAAGACGAATGGCGCGAAGCGTTTCTTGCACGCTCATCTTTTCAATACGCTCGTCAATGCGGGCGCGGCGGCGCATCCCTGCCGTATCGACAAGACGCATAGGCTTGCCCTGATATTCATAGGCGACATGGATCGCATCGCGCGTAAGGCCCGGTTCGG